>CAYMQX010000187.1:0-6435 GCA_964392495.1 uncultured Anaerolineaceae bacterium | reverse complement strand
ACGGAACACATTGCCAGGGTGGCAGGGCAGGAGATTCCGGCTGATCAGAAGCTCAGACTCATGATGAGCGCCTACCTGTTGGCCCTATCTGAAAACGCGGATTTGTCCTCGGTATTGCTATTCGAGCACAGATCTCTTGACAAGAAATCTCATGCCCGGCATGTCCCTCAGCGGGATAAATTCGAGCTCTTATGGCGCGAGGTCCTTAATCAAGGTATTGGCGAGGGGTTGTTTCAGTGTTCGGACGTGGGGCTGGCTGTTCGGGGATTGATGGGCATGATGAACTGGACTCTGACATGGTATCGCCCAGGCGCGGGAAAAACCATGCAGAAAATTGCGGACGAATACGCGGACTTGATCCTTACCGGCCTGTCGAAATAAAGCTCAATTTCAATCCAGTATTTTATTTATAGCAGCGGGATCACGGAAAATCGGAGAGATAAAAGGAGCACATAAATGTATTCTTTCGAACCCGATGAAGAACAGAGAATGCTGGTGGATGCCGTGGGAAAGTATGCCCAAAATGAACTCAGGGTGGCGGCCCATGAGGCGGATGAGCAGCGAGAACTTCCGAAAAGGTTGATAGCAAAGGGTTGGGAAATGGGTGTTTTGCAGGCCTCGATTCCTGAGGCGTACGGAGGCTACGGATCGCGGTCAGTAGTGACCGGAGCGCTGGCAACCGAGGAACTGGCTTTTGGGGATTTGGCTGGTGCTTACGCAGTCATGGCCCCATCCCTCTTTGCCATTCCGATCTGTATGGCAGGTAATGAGGCCCAGAAGCAGGAGTATTTGCCACGGATTGTGGGAGGAAATTGGAATCCTTATACCGCTGCGTTGATCGAATATGCATATGATTTCGATCCGAACGAGCTCCATACAACCGCCAGACCTGAGGGATCCGGGTATGTGATTTCCGGGGAGAAGGCCTATGTGCCATTTGCCAGCGATGCTACAGCGATACTCGTTTTTGCCAATTGTGAAGGCAGAACCCAGGGTTTTTTTGTCCCACGTGGGGCGGCGGGTTTGACCATCTCAGATGACCGCGAACAACTCATGGGGCTGAATGCTTTGCCCCTTTTTCGCGTGAAACTTGAGGGTGTCCGGGTTTCTGCCCACGATCGTCTGGGAGGCGATGCAGGACATGATTTTGCCCCTATTCTTGCATCGATGCGGGTCGCATCTGCTTCAGCTGCAATAGGAGTGGCCCGGGCAGCTTTTGAGTACAGCCGGGATTATGCTAGGGAGAGAGAGGTCTTCGGAGTCAAGATTGCTCAAAAACAGGCCATTGCCTTCATGCTCGCCGAAATGGCCACGGAGATCGAGGCCATGCGTCTGCTGGTATGGGAGGCAGCCTGGAAGCTGGATGTGGGCAAGGAGGATGCGTTCACTGAGGCGTACCTGGCAGCGACCGGGGCAGCCGACATGGTCATGATGGTTACCGACCGCGCTGTACAGATCCTGGGCGGTCATGGATATATCCGCGACCATCCTGTTGAAATGTGGATGCGGAATGGCCGCGGTTTTGCCATGTTGACCGGGCTGGCAATCGTCTAGCGCTGAAAGTAAAGGAGAGGAAATGCCAATCGACTTTGAAACCCCAAAGCCTGTTGTCCAGATGCAGTTTGTTCTTAAGACGGTCGCGGAAGAGATGATGCGGTCGCATTCGCGTTATTTTGACGAGCATGAGCATGAAATCCCGTGGGATTATATTGAATTCATGCATACGGCCATGAAAACGATGGGAGGCGGCTCGCTTGCCCCCAGGGAGGAAAAGCCCAATGGGCATAATGGCGGTGAAGAAAAGCCCAGGCATCCTCCCATTGGCTATCAGATGCTTGCCTCGCAGATCGAAACCCTTTCCTGGGGAGACGTTGGAATGTACCTCGTAACACCTGGAGGTGGTCTTGGTGCGGCTGCCGTTCAGGCGGCAGGTACTACGGAGCAGAAGGCGGAATTTTTAGCCCGTTTTACGGGGGAGAAGCCGACCTTTGCGGCCATGTGCATGACCGAGGCTGGCGCCGGATCTGATACCTCAGCGATCCGAACGCGGGCAGTCCTTGATGAACCTGCCCGGGAATGGGTGATCAATGGCGAGAAGATCTTTGTAACGGCTGGTGATAAATCCTTCCATGAATACGAAAAACTTGGCAGGGGTTTTATCGTAGTATGGGCGTCGATCGATCCGAGCGCAGGGCGCGCAGGGATGAGGGCCTTTGTCATCGATTCCGGGACTCCCGGGGTTTCCATCAGCAAGCTGGAACACAAAATGGGCATACGCGTCAGTGATACAGCGGCAATTTCTCTTCTGGATGTGCGCGTCCCATTTGACCATATCCTGGGGAGCCCAACGGTGGAAAAAACAAACACCGGGTTTAAAGGTGCGATGGCGACCTTCGATGCCACCCGGCCTCTGGTGGCAGCCTCAGGGATCGGTGTGGCCCGGGCTGCTGTGGAATTTGTGAAAGAGCAATTGTCAGGCCAGGGAGTGAATATCCGATATGGGCTGCCCCGGCAGAAACTGACCTCAGTGGAGCGCGATGTCATCGATATGGAGATCATGCTGCGATCCGCCTGGTTGATGGTCGTCAAGGCAGTGTGGATGGCCGATAACAAAAAATCGAATATTCTGGAATCCTCCATGAGTAAGGTCCGCTCCGGGGATGTGGTAACGCGAATTACGCAGAAGGCAGTGGAGATCATGGGGCCGCTCGGATATAGCCGGGAATTCCTTCTGGAGAAGTGGTTCCGGGATGCCAAAATTACAGACATCTATGAAGGAACGGGGCAGATTAATCGGCTGGTTGTGGCCCGCCAGTTGTTGGGATATTCCGGATCGGAGCTTAGATAGCCTGTGGGCCCAAAGGAGAGTCCAGAATGAAATATCAGATCTTCAGAGCGGTTGTGATTGGCTCCGGGACTATGGGAGCTGCATTGGCAGCACATTTGGCCAATGCAGGAATTCCGGTAACGCTGCTGGATATTGTGCCCAAAAGCGCCCCTTCGGGAGACCGGGACGCACGTAATAAGATCGTCCACGAAGGTTGGGATCGATGCCTTAAGGCAAAGCCGGCCAATCTGATGTCTTTGGAACTTAAGACCCTGGTTTCGCTTGGAAATCTTGAAGACGACTTCAAGGTAATTGCAGATGCGGACTGGGTTATTGAAGCGATTGTGGAGGATTTAAGTATAAAACAAGACCTGATGGCCCGTATCGATTCAGTTCGTAAACCAACCGGGATCGTCAGCACAAATACATCAGGCATCCCGATCAAGGATATCGCGGAAGGCCGCAGCAAAGCTTTTAAGCAGCACTTCCTTGGGATTCACTTTTTTAATCCGCCGCGGTATTTGAAGCTGCTGGAACTGATCCCCATCAAAGAAACCCGGCCGGATTTAGTAGAGTTCATGTCCTATTTCGGGGAGATGCGATTGGGGAAGGGCATAGTCCTGTGCAAAGATACGCCCAACTTCATCGGCAACCGGGTGGCTTTTGGGACCGGGGCATTCGTGCTTGACTATGTGATTGCCAATAAGTACACCGTAGATGAGGTGGATGCATTAACGGGTCCCCTGATTGGCCGCCCGAAGACCGCAACGTTCCGCCTCATTGACCTGGTGGGCGTGGATGTTTGGGAGCATGTGGGAAGGAATCTTGCCCCGGCCATTCCTCATGACAGATTGGCCCAACAATACCTGGGCTCCGAGGCGGCAAACCGGCTAATTAAGGGCCTTGTGGAAAGAAAGTGGTTGGGGAACAAGTCCAAAATTGGTTTTTACAAGGAGATACGAGGAGAGGATGGAAAAAAGGAATTCCATCCCCTGGATCTTGAGACGTTCGAGCATATTCCTCCCTCGAAACCGCGTTTTGAATCGGTCAAGGCTGCCAGGGGAATTGAAAAGCTGGGCGAGAGACTTGGGCTGATGCTGGATGCGAATGACAGAGGCGGCCAGCTTGTACAGGCGCTGACTTATCAGAGCCTCCAGTATTCCTCCTCGCTCCTTCCCGAAATTGCCGATTCGCCCAAATCGATTGATGATGCAGTCCGATGGGGCTTTCAACACGAGGCCGGCCCGTTCGAAATCTGGGATATGCTGGGGGTTGCCGAGACTGCCAGACGGATGAAAAAAGCGGGTTATCCACCAGCAAAATGGATTCGGGAAATGCTTGGGAATGGAATAGATACCTTTTATCAGTATAAGAATGGACATACAGTAGGCGTGTACGATGTGGTGAAACAGAAATTCACCCGCCTGAAAATGCCTTCGGATGTTGTCGTCTTGAGCCCTCTCCCGGGAACCAGAAAGGAGATCAGCCGAAATCCAGGCGCGTCCCTGTATGATATTGGAGATGGTGTGGCGCTGGTCGAATTTCATACGAAGATGAATGTTCTCGATGAGGACATCTTCCAGATGATGTTCGATGGGTTGGGTCGCCTGGATGATTTCGATGGTTTGGTCATTGGAAACGAAGCCGAAAACTTCTCGGCAGGGGCAAACCTGGCCCTGATCTTAATGGGGGCGAAAATGGGACAATGGGAGACTCTCGATCAGGCGATGCAAAAGCTTCAAAAACTGGCGCTGCGTTTGCGCTATTCTCCCAAGCCGGTGGTTATTGCGCCGGCTGGACTTGCTCTGGGGGGCGGGGCTGAATTGACCATGCATGCCAGCCGTGTGGTGGCAGCATCCGAGTTGTATATCGGTCTGGTCGAGGTTGGAATGGGGTTGATCCCGGCGGGAGGAGGGTCAAAGGAGATTATGAGGCGGATCATCAACCCGGCTATGAGGACTGATAACGCCGAGGCGTTTCCCTTCATCCAGCGGGCGTTTTTACAGATCGGGCAGGCCAAAGTGGCAGGCTCGGCCGACGAGGCCCGCTGCATGGCGATTCTTGGCGCTCAAGATCGGGTGGTCATGAATCGTGATAGATTACTCACCGAGGCCAAGCGGGAAGTAGTGCATATGGCCTCGGCTGGATATCGACCGCCGGCCCCTGAACTCATCTATGCACCCGGACGCGATATGCATGGCGCGATGAAGATCGGCGCCTGGCAGCTTAAAGAGGGTGGATTTATCACCGCCTATGATGCGCATATCGCAGGCAAGCTCGCCAACGTACTGGCAGGTGGATGCTTGAGTCGTCCTCAGTGGGTGGATGAGCAGTACATACTTGACCTGGAGCGGGAGGCATTCCTTTCCCTGTGTGGAGAAGAAAAGACCCAGGCGCGAATCTGGTCCTTCCTTCAAACCGGTAAGCCGATCCGGAATTAGGAGGCATGCAATGACACGTGAAGCTGTGATCGTTAACGGAGTTCGAACTCCGGTGGGAAAGGCAAAGCGCGGCGGTCTGGCGACTGTCCGTCCAGACGAGCTGGCGGCTGCAGCTATTCAGGAACTCATGAAGAGATCTCCTCAGCTCGATCCGCTGCAGGTGGAAGATGTGATCATGGGCTGTGCTTTCCCCGAAGGCGAGCAGGGTATGAACATTGCACGCATGATCTCTCTGCGTGCCGGTTTACCGGATTCGGTTCCGGCTGAGACTATTAATCGATATTGTTCGTCTGGTGTTCAATCCATTGTGCATGCGGCGTATGCCATCCGGTCTGGAGATATTGAAGTGGGGATCGCAGGAGGCGTCGAATCGATGAGCATGGTGCCCATGATGGGTTACAAGTTTTCACCCAACCCTTATTTCGCCCTGGATTTACCGCATTACTATACCAATATGGGGCTTACTGCTGAAAATGTTGCCGCGAAGTATATGGTAAATCGTGAGGATCAAGATTTATTCTCATATCAAAGCCATCAGAAGGCTGCCCGGGCTGTCGATTCGGGTTTGTTCGATCCGGAATTGGTGTCGATCAAGGTTGAGTTGACCGAATATAAGGATGGCAGGGCGTCCAACAGAACCTTCAGTGTAACGAGAGACGAGGGACCGCGCAAGGATACCAGCCTTGAGGCGCTGCAGAAGTTGAAACCGGCGTTTAAGGAGGGGGGCGTTGTTACAGCCGGAAATTCCTCCCAAATGTCGGATGGGGCGGCGGCCGTGCTGCTGATGTCCTCGGATAAGGCGGACGAACTTGGAATGAAACCCCTGGCCCGCTTCGTAACTTTGGCGGTGGGCGGTGTTCCGCCTGAATTGATGGGCATTGGACCAACCGTAGCCATTCCCAAGGCACTGAAGAATGCGGGGCTGAAGCTGCAGGATATTGATCTGATAGAATTGAACGAGGCATTTGCCGCTCAGTCCATTGCAGTGATCCGTGCGCTGGAAATGGATGAGGCGAAGATCAATGTGAATGGCGGCGCCATTGCCCTCGGGCATCCTCTGGGATGCACGGGTGCCAAACTTACCACCCAATTGGTCTATGAGATGGGACGACGCCATTCGAAGTACGGCATGGTAACCATGTGCATCGGCGGCGGGATGGGTGCAGC
>CAYMQX010000186.1:5185-6474 GCA_964392495.1 uncultured Anaerolineaceae bacterium | reverse complement strand
GGGAAGGCAGGATTCCGGCGGGCTCCGTCTCCAGACAGGAGCGGAGGCGCTGGATGATCGAATCCTGGTTGGCGTAGGTCTCCCAGCAGCCGCGGTTGCCGCAGCGACAGAGGGATTGGTAAGGCTCGGCCATAATGGGGGAGTGACCCAGCTCGCCGGCATAACCGTTGCGGCCGCGGTAGAGGGAGCCGTTAAGGAAGAGCCCGCCGCCGATGCCAACACCGGCGAAGACGAAGATGAAGTCCTTGCACTGGCGGGCGACGCCGAAGAGGTGCTCGGCAATGGCAGCGGCGTTGGCGTCGTTCTCGACGAAGACCTTGAGGCCGCTGTGCTCGGAGAAAATCCGGCGGAGGGGGACGTTATGCCAGTGCAGGTTGGGGGCAAAGACGAGGAGGCCGTTATCGAGATCGACGGTGCCGGGAATGGCGACGCCCATGCCGAGCAAGGGCCAGAGATTTTGGCGTGCGATCTGGAGGGCGGCATCGACCAATTTCATGACCTGGGCGAGGGTGTTCTCGAGGGAGGCAGCGGGATCGGCTTCGGAAAATTGACGCCAGAGGACCTGGCCGAGGAAGTCGGTGAGGGCGACGGAAACGAAATCGACGCCGAACTCCACGCCGACGACATAACCAGCCTGGGGGTTGATCTCGAGGAGGGTGGCAGGGCGGCCAGCACCGGCAGAGTTCATGCCGGTCTCATGGATGAGGCGCAGGTTGAGGAGCTCTTCGACGAGGCTGGAGACGGTGGACTTATTGAGACCGGTGAGGGAGGCCAGACGGGCGCGCGAAAGCGGGGCTTCGTAGTGAATGCTCCGCAGAATAAGGGAGAGATTCACGTCGCGGACGAAGGCTTGGTCAGCAGTGGTGTGGAAATCCATGTGAAGGGGATTTAGTATGTTGATACAACCAACTAAATCCATTATACGGAATGGGGGAGAACGAGTCAATAGGCAAAATGGGAAGGGAGGGGTTTTGAGGGGGGCGCGCCTGGAGGCGGAGGGGAGAGAGGGAGATAGACCACGAAAGAGCGGAGGGAGAGGAACCACGAAAGACACGAAACACACGAAAAAAAGGGCGGGCAATGGAACGCGGATCCATGCGCAGAGGTTGGAGGCGGAGGGGGCGCGATGGCAGCCTTCGAGGGCATCCCGAGTTTACGACTTTTTGGTGCACCGGTTCCGAGGATATAATGACAGGCATGAAGACCGGCGTGAGGCGCATCGGCCTGTGGACGCGTCACAGCAGCATCCTGCTGGGCGGGTTTCTTTGCACGATATTCCTAATCCTGTA
>CAYMQX010000186.1:0-5175 GCA_964392495.1 uncultured Anaerolineaceae bacterium | reverse complement strand
GGCCGCTGGCGGAGGAATACCTGGCATATGTGAACTGGCAGGGGGAATGGTGGCGGTACATCGACTGGCTGCTGGTGGGGATCTTCCTTTTCATGTCGCTGACGATCATCGCGGGGGCGGACCTGCGGCGGGACGCGATCATCATTTTCGTGGGGATCTGCGGAGGGCTGGCGATCGAATCCTGGGGGACGCAGACGAACCTGTGGCATTATTACACGGCGGAGAGGCCGCCGCTGTGGATCATCCCGGCGTGGCCGATCGCTTCGCTGTCCATTGACCGGATACAGCGGGGGATGGGGGGGCTGGTGGGAAGAGGGCTGGAGTCCACCTTCAGGGCGCTCTACTGGGTGATCTTCCCGGTTTTCCTGGCGCTGCTTTTTGTCTTTGCGGCCCCGACCTTTGGCAAGACGCATACGCTGCTGGCGTGCCTGCTGTGCGTGCTGGTGACGGTCTCGCCGACCGATCACCGCAAGGCGGTGCTGCTATTCGCGGCGGGGGCGGGGCTGGGATATTTTCTGGAGAGGTGGGGAACGACGCGGGAATGCTGGACCTATTATACCGGGCAGACACCTCCGCTCTTCGCCGTGCTGGCGCATGGCATGGCCTCGGTGGCCTTCTGGCGGGCTGGCCGGGTGATCCAGATGGCGGGCAGGGCATTACGAGCCCGAAACGGGATGATGACCGGCTGAGCCATTTACCAAGTATCAAGGAGATGAACATGCTTGAAGAATTCAGGGATCCTGTGTGCGGCGTGACGGTGAACGCGATGAACTCCAACGGCTGGCGGGAGTACCGCGGCCGCATCTATTATTTCTGTTCGGTGGAACACCGGGATCTGTTCGACAAGGACCCGGAGAGATACGCGTTCCAGGATGAGGAGAAGGTGCCGCAGGGGATCTCGCAGTAGAGCAGCCCGGCAGGTCGAGAGGCCAAAATCGCACTGCCATGCCATGACAGCCCGGAATTCCCAGCCGGGGCTTCCGGATTTTTACGCGGATATGCCGCTCTTTGCTCTTTGACAAAGACAGGATAGGGAAGGGGCGTAAAATCCAGACAGTCATCATCAAGAGAAAGGGTCGTGACATGAGGAATTTGATACTGGTGATCCTGGGGCTGGCAGCGGCGCTTTCAGGCTGCGCGCCGGCGCCGGCGGGCGGTGATTCCATCGAGGTGAGAGAGGCCTGGGTGCGGACAGCGCCCGGCACGGACGGCATGGGGATGAACGGGGCGCTGTTCATGACGATCAAGAACATAGCGGGGGAGGCGGATGTGCTGATGCGGGTGGAGACGCAGGCGGCACATATGGCGGAGGTTCACCTGACCGAGGTGGACGCCAACGGTGTGACCTCGATGCATGAGGTGGAGGGGGTGGAGATCCCGGCGAAGGGGCAGGTGGAATTCAAGTCGGGAAGCTATCACGTGATGCTGATGGGCCTGAAGGAAGGGATCCAGCCTGGAACCACGGCCAGCTTCACGCTGTACTTCAAGAATGCCGGCGCGGTGGTGGTGGAAGCCCCGGTCAAAAGCCCGTAGGGAGGGCGGCGGCGGACCCTCGATGAAGCGTTATATCCTTTGGGGCGCGCTCGCGGCGCTGTTGGCGGCGGGAGCCTATGCAGGCGCGCGCTTCCTGCAGCCGTACGAGCTGCACGGTTCGGTGCTGAGTCAGCCGGTGCTGGAGGGGGATATATTTTTACGTTCCGCGGAGGGGCCGGTGCGCCTGGGCGACTTTGCGGGCCGGTATGTACTGCTGTACTTCGGATATACCTCCTGCCCGGATGTCTGCCCGACCGCACTGGCAAAGATGAAGGCGGCGCTGGAGCAATTGACGCCGGAGCAGGGCCGGCAGGTGAAGGTCATCTTCATCTCGGTGGACCCGGGACGCGACACGCCGAAAAAAACCGATGCGTATGCAAGGGTCTTCTCGGAGGAATTCTCGGGGGCGACAGGCACCGGGGCCGAGATCGCGCTGATCGCTGAATCGCTGGGAGTGAGGTACAAGATCCTCCCACCCGAGGCAGACGGGAACTACCGGGTGGAGCATTCCTCGTACATCCACGTGATCGACCGGAGGGGCTACCTGGTGATGAACTGGGGGCATGAGATCCAGCCGAACGAAATCGCCGAGGACCTGGGATATCTACTGGAAAAGGGCATCCCGATCAGCGCGCAGATCCTGGCGGGGCCAACGCATACGCCGGTGGTGTGCGGGCTGACACTTGTCCCGGCGCACGTGCAGGGAGGGCAATGGCTGTACGAGCATCACTGTGCGCAGTGCCATGGGATGAACCTGGAGGGAAACCCGGGGTGGGAGACGGAACTGGCGGACGGCTCGGAGCTTGCACCACCCTTGAACGACAAGGGGAGCCTGTGGCGGTATCCCGAAACTGAAGTGATCGAACTGGTGAAGAACGGGCGCGACCTGGACAAAGCCATCCATATGCCGGCCTTCAAGGGGAAGCTCTCGGACTGGGAGATCCATTTCATCCTGCAATATGCGGCCAGCAAATGGAACGTGCAGCAGAAAAATTACCAGGCGGGATTTTTTACCCTGACCCCCCAGCCGACGCTGACACCGCTGCCGACCTCGACGGCCACACCCAGGCGGGCAACACCATAGTCCGCTGCGAAAGAGGGGGAGATCCATTAGAATCCCTGTTACAGGAGAGACCGCGGGGCCGTGTCTTCGTATATATAGGAAGGATAGGCAAGCTTTTCCCGGAACGAACTGGAGGCGAATTGACAAAGAAGCTGGCCTTCGTATTGAGCGGAGGCGGATCGCGGGGAGCCCTGCAGTTGGGCGCGCTGTATGCGGTGCATGAGCGGGGCCTGCGGCCGGACATGCTGATCGGCACGTCGATCGGGGCGCTTAACGCGGCATTCCTGGCGCTGCACGGGTTTTCCGGGGAGAGCCTGGACCGGCTGAGGGCGACCTGGATGCGGGCAAGCGTGATGGACCTGCTGCCCTCCAACTATGTGCGGCTGGCATTCCGGGCGGTGCTGCGGCGGAGTATCAGCCTGGTGGCGGACCGCCTGCGGGATTTTATGATCGAAGAGGGATTCACGCCGGAACTGCGCTTTGGGGAACTCCAGGAGCCGCGGTTGTTCATCATCTCATCGGACCTGAACAGCGGGAAGCCGGTGATCCACGGGGATTCTCTGGAGGAGAGAGTGTTGGAGGGGCTGCTGCTCTCGACGGCGCTGCCGCCCTGGGTGATGCCCGTACGCAAGCAGGGGCGCTACCTGATGGACGGGGGCGTGGTGAGCAACCTGCCGGTGGAGCCGGCGCTGCGGATGGGAGCGCAACAGATATTGGCGCTGGACCTCATGGATACGCGCGAACTGTTCGAGGGGGAGAGGGGTGTGGCGGCGTTCATCGACAGGCTCTCCATGACGGTGGAGAAGCGGCAGGCGGACCTGGAATTGGAACTGGCGGCGGCGCGCGGCATCCCCACGCTGCATGTGGAGCTGAGGGGCGAATCACCGATCCCGCAGTGGGATTTCCAACATAGCGAGGAGTTGATCGAGAGGGGGTATGAGATGGCGCGGGCGGCCCTGCGGGAGCAGAGGATCCCGGAGGCTTTTCTGGATTAGAGGATCAGGAGGGAGTGGGGATGGTGCAGGGGGAGAGAGACGGACCACGAAAGAGCGAAGGGGGGAACCACGAAAAACACGAAACACACGAAAAAAAAAAGGGGTGGGCAATGGGACGCGGTTCCACGCGGAGGGGAGAGGGGATGTGTAACTGGAGGCAGAAGGACCCCTACCCCGGCCCTCCCCAAAATCCGACAATGGGGAGTTTCTATGATTACGGCGGTATGAGTGTCGTATTTGGGGAAGGGGGAACGCGAGGGCGGGGGGGCCGGGCATGACAATCTTCGGGGGCCTCTGGTAAACTAGGAAAACCCATGACCATCGATTTACAGCGCATCCTCAACAGCTCTTCGGGTATCCGACTGGCCTCGGCGCTGGCGCAGACCGCACCGCCCAGGCTGGGCAAGCGTATCGCGTACATGATCGCGGATCTACTCTCCAGCCGGAGGAAGGCGAGGGTGGTGAGGGCGATCCGGCTCAACCAGTGGGTGATCCGGGGGCGGAAGCCGGATGCAGCCGCGCTGGACGCGGCGGTACGGGAGACGTTCCGCCAGTCGGCGCGCTCGATCTTCGATCTGCACCATTACATCGGGAACGCAGAGGCGACGCGGGGGCTGATCGTGATGGACGAGGGCACGCGGGCGATGGCCGCGCGGGCAGAGTTCGAGGAGCGCGGGATGGTGGCGGTGGGGCTGCACATGAGCGGCTTCGACCTGATCCTGCAATGGCTGTGCAAGCAGGGACTGAGGCCGCTGGTGTTCACGATCGCGGAGCCGAAGGGGGGGAGGCGCGTGGAGTACGAGAAACGGCAGCAATTGGGGATGAACCTGGTGCCGGCGTCGAAGAGCGGACTGCGCCACTCAGCGGAGCACCTGATTAAGGGAGGGCTGGTCATCACGGGGATGGACCGCCCGATCCAAGACCCGGTGTCCCGCCCGACCTTCTTCGGGCTGCCCTCAGCGCTGCCGATGCATCCGATTTTCATGGCGCTGAAGGCGGATGTGCCGGTGCAGATCTTTGCCGCACAATACCGGGAGGATGGACACTATCATGTGCTGTCCTCCCCGATGATCGAGATGGAACGACACCCGCACCGGGAAAAAGAAGCGCTCCTGAATGCCGAAAAAGTGTTAGGCATGGCAGAGGAGTTCATCCGGCGGGAACCGGCGCAGTGGTCGGTGCCGCTGGCAGTCTGGCCGGAACTGATCGACCAGACGCCTGCCTGACCCATAGCCACCAAGAGGATGTTCCGAACATGGCTGATATCGCCAACCACCAGAGAGTGAACGACATCCTGCTCGGCCCGCTGGAGCGGCCAGCGCTCAACTGGCTGGCCCGACACACACCCGCCTGGATCTCACCGGATATCTGCACGATGATCGGGATCCTGGGGGCGCTGCTGACGATGAGCAGTTATATCGGCTCGCGCTATCACAGCCTGTTCCTGTGGCTGGCCTCGGCGGGGTTCGTGATCAACTGGTATGGGGACAGCCTGGATGGAACCCTGGCGCGCCTGCGGCGCATCGAGCGGCCGATCTTCGGCTTCTTCATTGACCATGCGGTGGACGGGTTCGTGCAGATCAT
>CAYMQX010000185.1:0-6498 GCA_964392495.1 uncultured Anaerolineaceae bacterium | reverse complement strand
CGCCCACTGCTTCATTAATAGAATCATGCCTCCTCCCGCGGCGGCGAACCCCGGCCTGATCTCCGCGCGCTGAGCCGCTGCCGGAAAAACATGCGCTGCAGCCTGAAGGGCCGGGTGGGAGGCGCCTGCGGCCCGATGATCTTGACGGAAAGCAGGACATGCACCCGTTTCAGCACCATGAAGAGCGTCAGCAGGAACTGGATCAGCAGGAAATACACCACCAGACTGAAGATCTGCAGGAAAATCCCCGAGCGGATCTCCAGGTAGGCGATCAGAAGGATCGCGACGCAGAACACTGAGACGAGGATGCTGTAGGAGATGTTCGCGAAGATCTCGCGCAGCAGTTTTTCCGCATCGCTGCTGCCATCCGAGCCGCTCTCCTCCTCCTTGCGCACCAGGTCATAGAGCAGCATCAGCAGGTTCAGCAGCAGCGCCGAGAAGACCGAAAGTGAAGTGATCAGGATGTTCGAGGCCGTCCGGTCCACCGGTGTATGGAATACGTACAGGATCAGCGCCGCGCAGATCGCCGGCAGTCCGAAGAAGACGAAGATATCCCCCGGATATACATTCTCCTCCCGGTACTTGTGCAGGGTGCGGATATGTTCACTGATGATGGGCCGGACGTCCAGCTTGTCGAACATGCAGCCTCACTGCAGCCTCAGGTCCATTTCCTTTGCCAGGCCCAGGCAGTACTCCATGGCAAGCTCGTCGATCGGGTTCAGATCCTTCTGTCCCCTGTGGGTCTGAGCCATGCCCGCCAGCCTGCCCGTGATCTCGTACTCGTAGGGCGCACGCGTGCTCTCCAGCCGCCCCAGGTTCAGCGTATGGTATTTCCCCTCCGACTCGAGCTGGACCTTCACATCGTCGTATCTGAACCCTTCGACCCCGATGAACTGCTCCTTTGAGCGTTTTCCGTCCAGCACCTCGCCCAGCTGGTCCCGCAGGTCAAAGGCCATCCCCCGCTTCGCTTTCACCCGGAACTCCAGGATGCCCTGGTCCACGATCGGCCCGTGCTTGACCATATCCTCAATGGTCGTCGGCACCTTGTATTGCACAAATCGCAACTGCGTCACACGCCCCCTCTTCAGCAGTTGTTTCAGGAATTTCTTGGGGATCATCTTTTCGATGTTCAGGTGCAGCGGCTGGAACTGCGTCCCAAAATGGTGGCAGAAATTATCCTCGAAGTCATTCTGGATCCCGAGCCCGTCCGTCATCTGGAAGATGGCGATGGCGTTCAGGAAGTTTCCGGTCTCCAGCCTCCGGCTTTGCTTCGGCACGCCGATCAGGAAATGGTACGGCAGCAGCTCCGCATCCTCGGGCTTGCGTGTATAGGCCGGCTTCATGGTGTTCGTATTGAACAACTCGCTCTGGATGCCGTATTCGCCCCGGTCCATGCAGCCATACAGGAACCGGCGGTCCTTGTGGAGTTCCTTGACCCTCAGGATAAAACGGTCGGTCGTATTCTGGTAAAGGTTCGCCTGCAGGCCCAGCAGGTAGTCTTCCAGCACGTTGAGCAGGTCATTGCCTTGCAGGAAGGCGTCCACGCGCAGCGCCTTCCCGCCGGGATCCAGGATCCTCATCGTGTAGGGTGTAAGGGAATATGTGGTCATGGGTCAGCCTCCTGCAATCCTTGTTGACAGCCCGTCTTCCCGGCCCATTTCTAAAGGATTCACAACCCGCGCCAGTAACCCGGTCCGATTGCCCCCGGACCGTCCGTTTCCATCATTATAGCGAATTCAGCCCCCGCGCGCACACCCAATTTCTCCCTGAAGACAAAAGAGGAGCCGTTGCCGGCTCCTCTTTTGATCTGCTCCTGCTCTCCATCCTCTGGACCGCTATCCTCCGACCTCCTGTCCCTCCACATACACCTTCACCGCCTCGCGCATGAACTCCGCCAGGCCTGGGTGAATCTTGTCGAAGTTCGCCTTGAAGCGCGGGTCGTTGTTGTAGCCGTTCGCCAGCGCCAGAAGCTGCTCCAGGTCCGGCGTCCAGAAGTAGTCCATGTTGCTCCGCCAGCGCTCGACGATGGCCTGCGCCTCCGCAGAGGCGGCTCCCTTCGGCATGACCGCGGCCATGTCCAGGTAGATGGATTTGGTTTCCTCCAGGATCTCCTGTTTCTTCTCAGCGGAATAAGCCTTCCACCTGCGGTTGGAGGCGCGCACGGTCTCGGCGTCATATAACTGCTCGGCTTCCAATGCGTACTTCTCCTGTTCTTCCTCGCTGAAGCCCTCGAATAATCCCTTGTCGTTCATGGGTTGTTCTCCTTTCAAATAATGGATGGTGTGGTCCACGGTCGCGATCAGGCGGTCCAGCCGCGCGGCCTGTTTCTGCAGCGCCTCCCTGTGGCTGTAGAGCGCCCCCAGGACATCGAAATCACGGCGTCCCATGATCTGACGGATGTCCTCCAACGGCAGCCCCAGCTCGCGATAGAACAGGATCTGCTGCAAGCGGAGCAGCGCCTCATCACCGTAGTAGCGGTAGCCGTTCCCGCCCACCCGGGAGGGTTTGAGCAGGCCGATCGCATCGTAGTGATGCAGGGTGCGGGGCGTCACGCCGGCCAGTTTGGAGAGCTGCTTGACTGTGAACATGCCCGTATCATAAACTATGACGTAACGTTAATGTCAAGGGTCGGTTTTCACCCAAAATGTGGTTTAATCTCCGGGATGTTTCCGATCCTCCACCTCGATGAACACCTGGTCGTCATTGACAAGCCCGCCGGGCTGCCGGTCCTGCCGGATGGCTGGAACCGGTCCGCTCCATATCTCCTCAGCTTCCTGGAGGGGCAGCTTGGCAGGATCTGGGTCGTCCACCGCCTGGATAAGGGCACCAGCGGCGTGATGGTCTTCGCCCGCAGCGCCGAGGCCCACCGCGCGTTGAACCGCCAGTTTGAAAGGCACGAAACAGAGAAGGTCTATCATGCCATCCTGACCGGCCTGCCTCACTGGGACGAGAAGACGACCCGCTTCCCGCTGCGTTCCAATGCCGGTCATTCCCATCGCACCGTGGTGGACGACCGGGAGGGCAAGCCCGCCGAGACCGTGTTCAGGATTCTGCGGCGCGGCGAGAGCCATTCTCTGGCGGAGGCCCGCCCGCGTACGGGGCGCACCCATCAGGTGCGTGTGCACGCCTATGCCCTGGGCTTTCCGCTCCTGGGAGATATCCTGTACAGCGGTCCCGCCTCCGATCTCATCGCCCGGCCCGCCCTTCATGCTTATTCGCTGGCGCTGGTCCATCCCATCAGCGCGGAGCCTCTTTGCTTCACCGCCACCCATCCCGCGGACTTCGAGGCCGCTCTGAACTGCCTGTAACCTTCCCCGGCGCGGGTCACCACGCTTTGGGCGCCAGCTCCAGGATCTCCCCCGGCTCCGATAAATAATAGGTCGCCCCGATCTCCCTCCCGGAGCGGCTTCCCCATCCGGCCAGCGCGAAATCCACCCCCGCGCCGCTTGCACACTGGCTGTCGAAAAGCGTATCCCCAATGTACAGCACCTCCGCGGCCCGCGCCCCGGTGCGCCTCAGGTAGACCTTCATCGGTTCCGGGTCCGGCTTGTGCCGGGTGCTGTCTTCGACAAGGACGGCGGTTTCAAAATATCCCACCAGCCCGAAGGGGACGAAATCGGTTCCATACTCATGCCGGGTCTTGGAGCTCAGGATACCCAGCCTCACGGGGCGCAGGTGAAGCGCCTGCAGCACGGCTTCCATCCCCGGGAAGATATGCACACCCGAAGTATCCGCCAGGTACTGCTCCTTCCACAGGGCCGCCGCCCGCCCCACGTCCTTCACCCCCAGGCTGTCCAACGTCGCCCCGGCGGTCATCCCAAACAGGGAGCGCAGGCTTTCCAGTTCATACTTCCTTCCCTGCACGGCTTCCAGCATCCTTTGCAGCGCGCGCATCAGGGCCCTCTCGGTGTCGATCAGCGTCCCGTCTATATCGAAAACAAAATGTGTGTAGGCCATGTTTTTCCCTTGTCCCCCAGTGTATCCCAAAAGATCGGGAACCTGCCCGCGCCGCATCCAAATCCCGCGGAACATTTCGGACCTCGATTCCGTCTGCAAGCCAAAGGAGCAAGGAGGCGCCTGTGAAAATACACATTCCGATATTTTTCCTATTGGCCGTCTTGTTGATCGCCGCCTGTCAGCCGGCTGCACTGCCGCAGAACAGTGTAGAATCCGCCACAGCGGCCCCTTCCATTATGGGTACGATCCTGGCCTCCACGCCGGTCCCGCCCATCCTCTCCTCCGACCCGTCCGCGGCTGCCCCCCCGGTTGAAACGGAGGCTGCCTCGCCCATCGCCCCCTCCCCGGAGACGACGCTTATGCCCCCACTTGAAGAGATCCCCCCCGAGGCCCAACCCCTGATCGACCTTGCGATCCAGGCTTTGGCCCGGAAAACCGGCATCCCTGCCGGGCAGATCCAGGTCTTGCAGGCCACCGCCGTGACCTGGAAGGACGCCAGCCTCGGCTGCCCCAAGCCCGGCGTGGACTATATCCGTGTGGAAACCCCCGGCTACAACATCCTGTTGGAAGCCAGGGGAAGCACCTACCCCTTCCACACGGATCTGAAGGACCGCGTAGTGCAGTGCGCCTCGATGCCCCCCGGCGACATCTTCCTGACACCCTGACCCCCTCCGAAACAGGAACGCCTCCCCTGCCTTGCGGCACGGGAGGCGCTCTTTTCATTCCCGCCTGTTCAGCACAGGGCAGGAGTCATACAGGATCAGTTATCCGGGAAGCGGATCGGATCGCCCTCATGCGGGGCCGGGCCGCCCGGGACGGCGCGCAGCGCCATCAGCGCCGGGTTCGACAGCCCCAACTGCTCCGCAACGTTGGAAAGCGTCTGGTACGCCCGGTAGGCTTTGGTGGCTGCCTTCAGATAGTCCCAGGCCTTGAACGCCTTAAGCGCCTCATCGGCGTTCTTGTTGGCGTCCTTCAACTGCCTGTGGTACTGACCGGCGCCCGGGTCCGCCAGGATCTGGCCCAGCAGCTCGCTCGACCAGTTCAGGTAGCCCGCAAACTCATAGCGGTACATGTTGTCGCGGTCGAACTGTCCGAACTCATCGCTCAGGTCGAGGTAATGCATGATGGTATTGCTCTCATCGCCCGACCAGGTGAAGTAGAAGTCACCGCCGGCGCCATAATCGAGCCCCAGTTCCGAGTCGTAGCCGTCGTGCGGATGGGACATGCCAATGTGATGCCCGCCTTCATGTACGACGGTGGTGCTGAAGCCGTAGCCAAGGTCGCGGTATTCCGCCGCGTCGAAGGCGAACACATAGCTCTGGGTGCCATCCATCCAGTTGTCGTCCGCAAAACCGAGCAGGCCGAACTGGTTACCCAGCGTCGCGCCGGTGGTATTGAAGGCGAAGATCGGCGCCACGTAGTCTTCGGGTTGATACTCAGGAATGTAGATGGAGCGGTTGCCGTCGAAGTAGCAGAACAACTCGGCAAAGGGATCACCGAAGCTGTTCCAGCAATCGTCATCCACCAGCGTTCCGCCGAAGATTTGCAGCGCGCGCTGCGACCCGGCATCGATCGGATCGTAATCCTTCACCCTCACCCGCCAGTCATAGTATGGTTCGAAGCTCCGCAGTTGGTTGCGGACGAAGGTCGTGTTGATCCAGTCCGTCCCCCGGCTGGCAGGGTCGTCCTCCATCATGTCGATGTGGACGATCTTGTCCCCGTTGAAGCCGGGTGCGGTCACAAGCGGATCGTAGAGCGGTGAGCTGGTGAAGAGCAGGTTGATGCCCACGAAGCGCGCCACCAATCCCAGGTCGCTGCTCAGGGCCGAGGGCTGGCGATACCCGCCCTGTTTATATTCCCAGATGGGCGGCATGCGGTAATCCGCTGCGCCGTCGCCGTCCACATCTGCATTGTCCACATCGTAGTTCGCCGTCCAGGATTCGGGCCCCGCCGAGAGGTCGTAGAACCACAACCGGCTGCTGCTTCCGCCCCAGGCGATGATCTTGCGTGAGGCGCGATTCTCGCCAAAGTTGTAGCCCGTATCGGGGTCCACCACATCCGTCTTCGTGTACACGTGGAATTTGAAATCGCTCCGGCCGTACCAGTTGATATACACAATGGTATAGCCTCTCGGGTTCATGTTGGGAATGTTCTTCGCCAGCCAGTTCTCCACGCTGGGTGCGTCGATGTACAGCACCGGACCGGTCACGTCCAGCACATTGTTGGCCATGTCGTTGTACGCGGATTGGAACAGGGTCGGGTCGCCGGGCGTGCCGATGCTGCCGAGATATTGAAAGAATTTCCGGGTCAGGCTGGAATTGGCGAAGGTCACCTTGTAATCGAATTTGAAGTTCAGCCCCATATCCCGCCCGGGCAGTCCGTAGAACTGCGGATAGCGCACCACCGGGGCGTACGTCTCCGGAAGCTGGCTCAGCACCTGATTCTTCTTGATCTGGTCGTCGTCGTAACCCAGAAAGACGATCTGGATGGGTACCCTCTGCTCAAAGATCTGGGTCTGGCCCGGGATTAAGCCGCCCGGGC
>CAYMQX010000184.1:0-6501 GCA_964392495.1 uncultured Anaerolineaceae bacterium | reverse complement strand
GCGCATGGATATCAAAACAGAGCAGGCGGTTATTGTGGGCGGGGGACCGGCGGGGCTGATGGCCGCCGAGGTCCTGGGTGAGGCGGGGGTGCCGGTCGGTGTCTATGATTCCATGCCTTCACTGGGGCGCAAATTCCTCATGGCGGGGCGCGGCGGCTTGAACCTGACCCACTCTGAGCCCTTCGAGACTTTCCTGACCCGTTACGGCGCGCAGCGGGCTCAGCTTGAGCCATTTCTAAAAGAATTTTCGCCTGAGGCCGTGCGCGGCTGGGCGCAAAGCCTCGGCACCAGGACCTTCACGGGGACCTCGGGACGGGTCTTCCCCGTGGAGATGAAGGCCAGCCCGCTGTTGCGACGCTGGCTGAGGCGTCTGGACTCGCTGGGGGTCGGCATCCACCTGCGGCACGTGTGGCGCGGCTGGACGGATTCGGGTGATCTGCTATTCGATACGCCAGATGGCCCCATGGCCGTACATGCACGTTCCACACTGCTGGCCCTCGGCGGCGGGAGTTGGCCGCGGCTGGGATCCACGGGCTCATGGGTGGAGATACTTCGCCTCGCCGGCATCCGGGTGGAGCCGCTGAAGCCCTCCAACTGCGGATTCGAGGCGGCCTGGTCCGATCACTTCCGGGAACGCTTTCAGGGACATCCATTGAAATCGGTGGCATTATCGTTCCAGGATTTCCACCGGCAGGGAGAATTTGTTGTCACAGAGCACGGCGTGGAGGGCAGCCTGATCTATGCAGTCTCTGCGGCGCTGCGTGAGGCGCTTGGATCGGGCAGGGCGGCGGTCATCCATTTGGACCTTGCTCCCGACCGGTCACAAGCGGAACTGGAACAAAGACTCTCCCGACCGCGCGGGCGGCGCAGCCTCTCCAGTCACATGGAAAAGAGAGCCGGCCTGCGAGGCGTGAAGGCAGGTCTGCTGCACGAGGTTCTCTCCAGGGAGGAGATGGAAGATCCGCACAAGTTGGCCTCGACCATCAAGGACCTGGCGCTTCCACTGCTGGCCACGCGCCCTCTCGAAGAGGCCATCAGCAGCGCGGGCGGCGTTTCCTTTGAGGCACTGGACGAGCACCTCATGCTGCGGGATCTGCCGGGGACCTTTTGCGCCGGCGAGATGCTGGACTGGGAAGCGCCCACCGGCGGCTACCTGCTCACTGCCTGCCTGGCCACCGGCCGCGCCGCGGCTCGGGGCATGCTGGAGTGGCTGAAAGCCCGAACTGCGGCCTCCGGCGATGCCGGAGGACCCCGCTGATCTGCTGAATTATTCAGGTTAACCAAGATCGCCAAAAAAAATACGTTAACGTGTCGATGCTTTGGCCACGAAGTGCAGGGGAATCAGTGTAAACCTGAATCAAAAGACTCCCGCCTGTGCGGGAGCCTTCATGCCCAGCCGGAAGAGCAGGCCCGGCCGGGATGCAAGAATAGCCACCGGCTGCTCAGGCGCGCCTGAACAGCCCCACGATAAATAGCAGTATGACCGCTCCGACGATGGAGACCAGGATGCTGTACAAGTTCAAGCCGGTCACGCCCTTGGCGCCGAACGAGTTCATAATGAACCCACCGATCAGCGCGCCGATGATGCCGACTATGATGTTGGCGATGGCACCCATCTGCGCATTGCGGCCCATGATCATGCTGGCGATCCAGCCGGCCAGCGCGCCGAGGATGATCCAGATGATGATATTCATTTTCGTCTCTCCTTTGGAAATTGGCAGGGTTTTATGCTCTACAACAAAGATACTTTTGATGGCCGGCTCCGGCAAGTAGGGATATTCTCCAGGTTCTGGGGGAAACTCCCACCCGCAGGCCCGCTGCCGGGTCGGGGGGATTTTCCATCCTCTACAGGCGAAAACCGGAAAGGCTGCATTCATTTAAACCCTTCCGGGGATGGCAGGGTGCGATTTCTCAGCATAAGCAGAGAAGGCCGGTCTTTTACCCGGCCTTCTCCGTGAGCGCATTCAATGGGGAGGTTGATTCAGAGGGGCTTCAGGGCCAATACCACACCATTTTGAGAGGGATCGTGAAGCAGCAGACCCTCCGGCGTCTGGTTGGAAGCGATCCCGGCCTGATCCACACGGGAGACGACCCGTTCAAGCGCTGCCTGGTCGGGCAGTTGGACGGTGAAAGACCGCAGCCCCACCGCATCCATGGGCGGCGGAGGCGCGCCCTCGCCCTGCCAGGTGTTCAGCCCCAGGTGATGGTGATACCCGCCCGCCGAGAGGAAGGCCGCTCCAAAGGAGGACGATATGCCCATTACATCGAAACCGAGGAGGCCGTGATAGAAGTCCACAGCCTCGGGTACGTTCCGCACATGCAGATGGACATGTCCGACGCGCGTTTCCACAGGCGGTGTGACATCCAGCCTGTCATCCTCCTGAAGGTGGCCGAGCAGGGCCTCCAGGTCCAGCGGCTCGCGCCCATCACTGAAGGTACCGTCGGCGCGCCGGGTGACGAATTGGTCATTCTCGATGACGAAGGTCCCATCCTCGGGCGATTCCGCGTACAACTCGATCCCGTTCCCTTCCAGGTCGCTCAGGTAGGTGGTCTTGGTCATGATGTGGTCGGTTGGCGAATTGGGATATTTCAACACGAACAGCCGCGCCACTGCCCGCGCCAGCTCACGCTGGCTGGGGAACAGGACGGCGAAATGGTAGAGGCCGGTCGTGCGGCGGTAGCGCCTGAGCCCCGGCTCCTCGATAAGCCTTAGCAGGTCGGGGCCTCCCGCGCCCAGTCCCGCGGCGGTACCTTCGCGCCAATGCTGCACGAATCCCAGGGCCTGCTGGTAAAAGGCGATCTGATTATCCAGGCTTGCCACCTTCAAGGTAACGGCGCCCATGCGGGTGGCCGGGTGGATTGAAAATTCGGCAAGTCTCTGAGTTTTTGTCTGGGTCATACTTTTTTCCTCTACCGCTTGTCTCATAATTAACTTTATTTCTGCATAGGGTTCGCAGGCTGATTTTCCAATAAAAAGTAAAGAAAATCATGCGGCACGATGTAATTGCCGGTCTCATCACCGGATTGCAGGGATTAGACTACCCGACCTCCGGTTTGCTTTCGTAGCCTCCAACTTGAAATTGCTCGAACCGGCTCATCAGGCCCTTTTTTAAGCTGAGGAAGGGGGCCGGGTCAGGCCGATGCAAGTAAAATGGAGATATTCATGCACGACAGGCAGCTTGTATGAAGAATTTCGATGCCCTCTATAATGAGATCCCCAAAGCTGAGATCCACATCCACCTGGAAGGCGCCATTCGCACCGGGACCATCCTGGATATTGCCAGGCAGCACGACCTTTCCCTGCCCGCCTGGAATGTCGAGGAACTGGACCGGCATGTCAAGGTGCGCGAGCAAATGCGTGACCTTCACGCCGTGCTGGAAGCCTTTGCCATTTTCCAGAACAGCATCACCTCCCCTCAGGCGGTGGAACGGATCGCCTGGGAGCTGTTCGAGGACGCCGCCCGGCAGAACATCCGCCTCCTGGAGGTGCGCTTCTCGCCGGACTGGGCTTTCAGCGGTCACAAGCTGGAGTGGGATGCGGCCTTTCAGGGCATGTTGAGGGCGAAAACACGGGCCGAAGTGGAATTCGACATGGCCATTGGCTTCATCGCCATCACCTCGCGCAGCCTGGGTCCTGAATCCTGCCGGCGTACCGTGAATTGGGCCATCCGCCACGTGGACAGGATCGTGGGCATTGACCTGGCGGACAGCGAAACCGATTTCCCCATCCGCGAGTTCGCCCCCTCCGTGGAGAGGGCGCGCGACGCCGGTATGAAGGTAACGGTCCACACCGGCGAGGACACCCCTGCCGCCTTTGTGATCGATACGCTGCGGATATTAAAGCCCGATCGCATTGGTCACGGCATCCACATCATTGACGATATGGCAGCCGTGGAGCAGGTCCGCGAGGCTGGCGTCACGCTGGAGGTCAATCCCTGGAGCAACTACCTGACCAGCGCCGTCCGCAGCATTGAGGAACACCCGCTCAAGAGGCTTTTCGACCTGGGCGTAAAGGTGACCATCAACTCGGATGACCCGGAGGTGTTGGATACCAACCTGAACAACGAGTATCGCATCGCACATGAGGTGCTGGGCATGAGTCTGGAGGACATTGCAATCTGCAATCGCCAGGCACTGGAGGCCTCCTTTCTCCCCGAGGCTCAAAAGGCTCACGTCCGCGAGCGGTATTTCCAGTAGAAGGTTTGCGAATGCGTGCCCGTTTCCCTGCCACCGTACACCTCCTGTTTTTTCGTGATGAAGAAATCCTGCTCCTGCGCCGTTTCCAGACCGGGTTTCGGGACGGTGAATACAGCCTGCCGGCCGGGCATCTGGATGGAGACGAAACCGTTATTGCGGCTGCCTGCCGCGAGGCCGGGGAAGAGATCGGTGTCCGCGTCCGGCCTGAGGCCGTCGTCTTCTCCAGCGTCATGCACCGGCATGAGGGGGATGAGCGCATCGATTTCTTCGTCAAAGTGGCTGCATGGGAGGGTGAGCCGTTCAACGCGGAGCCGGAGAAATGTGACGACTTGCGCTGGGTGCAGACAGGCCAGCTGCCCTCCAACCTGATACCCTATGTACGGCGCGCCATCGAGAACCACTTTACGGGAGCCCGCTTCGACGAGTTCGGCTGGGGTTGAGTCTCCGGCCGGCCCTGATGGAGATATACCGTACTCATGCATGATCTTTCCAGCGCAAAATTCGCCTTTCTTGATCTCGAGACCACCGGGCTTTCTCCCTGGTTTGGGGACCGTATCTGCGAGGTGGGTATCGTCATCACCGAGGGCCGCCGCATCCGCGGCACCTACCAGACCCTGGTCAACCCCGAACGGGAGCTTTCGTTCGGCGCGGCCAGTACCAACGGACTGAAGGATGAAGAGCTTGCGGCAGCGCCCCGGTTCGGTGAGATCGCCGCCGAGGTGGCGAAACGCCTGCACAGCAGGGTGATCGTTTGCCATAACGCCAGCTTTGACCTGCAGTTCCTGGATAACGAGTTCCGCCGTCTGGGAGACGAGGTGCAGATCCCGAATCTGGTGGATACCCTGCTGCTGGCGCGTGCCCATTTCCAATTCCCCTCCAACACACTGGCCTCGATCGCAGAAGCGCTGAAGGTGCCGGTCCGGCAGGAACACCGCGCCCTGGCGGATGCGCTCACCGACCGGGCCATTTTCTTCCGCATGATGGATGCCCTCAAGGCAGAGAACCGCCCACTGGACGATTTCATTGGGATCTACAACTCCCCGGCCTGGCCGAACGACGGCATCCAACTGCCCACCGAATTGGGGGAGGCCCTCTACAGCGGGCGGCGCGTCCATATTACCTATGTGGACGCGAACGGAGAACATACCCGCCGCTGGGTCACTCCTCTGCAGGTGCTGGGACTGGCCGATTACATCTACCTTCAGGGTTACTGCCACCTGCGGCAGGCCGAGCGCAGCTTCCGCCTGGACCGGATCGTGGATCTGGAGGTGGAAGCGTAGGCGGCTTTTAGGGGCGAATCCTGCCGCCTTATTCCTTCAGCGGGCTAAAAACTGACAAGCCGCGGTGTTTTGCAGGTCATTTGTCGGTTGCGGAAGCCCGCAAAACGGGCTAAGATTAACCTGCCATGACACGAGTCCTGGTCATACGACACGAAATTCCCGGCCTTCGGCCGCGAGTCAGCCAGCCTGACGGGTGCCTTCATACCTGTCAGGCTTTTTTCATGCCTGTATCAAAAGGAGACTGAATGCAAACACCCTGGGAATATCGTTATGCCTACCGGACGCAGAAAATGGGAAGCTCGGTCATCCGTGAACTGCTCAAATTGACCGAACAGCCCGATATCATCTCTTTTGGCGGGGGACTGCCTGCGCCGGAAGTATTTCCGCTGAAAGAATTCCAGGAAGCCTGCAATATCGTACTTACGAACGAGGGCGCCCTTGCCCTGCAATATGGGGCTACGGACGGTTTTACCCCTCTGCGTGAAATGATCGCCCGCCATACGGGCCGCTACAGTGTGCAGGTGAGCGCTGAAAATGTGCTGATCACCTCCGGCTCGCAGCAGGCTCTCGATTTTATCGGGCGCGTTTTCATCAACCGGGGCGACCACATCGTGTGCGAATCGCCCACCTACCTGGGTGCGCTGCAGGCCTGGAACGCCTACGGTGCCCAATACATCTCGGTACGCGCCGACGAGAACGGCATGATCGTGGACGAGCTGGAGGAGGCGCTGCGGATTGGCCCCAAATTCATTTACTGCCTGCCCAACTTCCAGAACCCCTCCGGGAGCACCCTCAGCCTGGAGCGGCGCCTCAAGTTGATCGAACTGTCCGACAAGTACGGTGTGCCGATCATCGAGGACGATCCCTACGGCCAACTGCGCTACGAAGGCGATCACCTGCCCTCGCTGGTGATGCTCGACAGCCAGTACCGCAATGACAATCACGGCAATTACACCGGCAACGTGATCTACCTGAGCACCTTCTCCAAACTGCTGGCCCCCGGCCTGCGCCTGGCCTGGGTGAT
>CAYMQX010000183.1:0-6544 GCA_964392495.1 uncultured Anaerolineaceae bacterium | reverse complement strand
AATTGCAGGAGGATTATATCAGAAACAGGATTCCTTCCCTCCGCCTGATTGCCTGAGAGGTTGCAACTCCATTTTAAAGGCTCTCAGAAGAATGCTGCCATGCTATGATCCTGGCCCGAACACCGTTATGAGAGAGCGCACCCCGATCGTTCTGAGCGTTATGGCCGCCGGAATACTGTGGCTACTAGGGGAGGGCTTTCTTCTTGCCCCCCCTGCGATGACACCCCTCACAGATTCCTTGCCAGGCTGGGGGCCTGCCCTGCTGGGGGGTCTTTTTGTTTTCCTTGCACTGAGTATTGGCCTGGTAACTTTTGCTTATTCTCCCTTTCACAGATCGTCACTGATGCAAAGTCTGGTTTTAGGAACGTTGTTTCTCCTCACTTTGCTGTTATTAACCGATCATTTGCTATACGAAGGTTTGCTCATCCTCGGGGTCGCCAGCGCAAATCTTGAACATTTCAAGATCAGGAAAAATGATGCTCTTCAACAAGAAAGGCGGCCCATCCTTGCACTGATCCTTGCTGGTGCCCTCACCGGTTTTCTGCTGCTGATTAATCTCCCCGCAGAATGGAATTCGCATTATCTATCCATCCAAGCCTCCCGATTTCCGTTGGCAATGCTCTTCATCATCTTTTCCAGCCTGGCCTCCATTCCAATTATCCGGCCCAAGATAAAACATGCCTGGCGATGGGCACGGTTCCTGGCGATACCCTGGATGGGATGGATCTTGCTCCTCCTGCCAACGCAGCAACTCCCGCACCTCCTGCCTCCCATGGCTCTGGTGCTGTTGCTTCTATTGGCAGATTCAACTCCATGGGATCAATTCGTTCTTCCCAAAGAGGACAGGGTCGGAAAACGGTTGGTTTGGATCGAGGTTCTCACACTGCTCGCGATGGCTGGTTTGCTTGCCATCCTGCTCCAATTTATCGATCAATCATTTGAATCCTCCCGGATCGCAATAGTGGAGCTGTTGGTGCGAAAATGGGTCCTTGTCATATTCACGGTGATCACAGGTCTGGGAGTCTATGGAACAGCCATGATCGCCTTGACCATTAACGGCCTCATGTCTCCTCATGCTGGGGAGCTTCCTACACAGAATCTTTGGCGGCAGCGAATAACCCGGTATTTACACCCGTTCGCACTAACGCGCGAAGGATTACAGGCGCGCCTCGATGCCCAGACCGACCAGATCGACGCCCTCACAGACCAACTGGACCTTGAGAAGTACAAACGCCGGCAATTGGCCCTCCTGACAGAGCTTAGCCAGCAACTCGAATTCCAGCTTGATCCACCCGTTGCAAGCCAACTGACGGTAAATACTCTTGCAAGCGCAATCGGGAACAGTTTTGTCCGCCTGTATTTGAACGATCCAAACCGTAATAGTCCTTCTCTGCTCGCTTGTGCGGGCTGGAGCAAGAGCATACCTGCCGAGAGCAGCGGTTCGCCCCCATTCAAGGGTCTTCTCGATCGGGTGACCCGGCTTCGAAAAAGCCAGAACGTTGCCGATCTGCGACTTGATCCGGATTTCGACAAACGGAATTTCGAGGCAAACAAGCATCCCCGCTCCATCATCGCGGTGCCGTTGAGCCAATCGGGGAATGTCAGGGGGATCATCACGGTCGAAAGTGAAACATTAAATGCCTTCAGCAGCGGGGATCTGATCCTTGTTGAAAGTATGGCCGCAGAGCTTGCCCGAGCCTGGGAACGCTCCAACAATCATCGGCGGTTAATGGAATTGATCCAGGCTGGAATCGCACTCTCTACAAAAATGGATCCGGGGGCCTCGGTCAACGAGATTGCCAACATTGCGCGGCTTGCACTTGGAGCCCGCTTTGCCTATGTTATTGTAGTGATGGATCAACAGCAGGATATCGTTTTTAAGGCAGGTGCGGGTGTTGCTCCCAGGCTTCTTAGGACCCTGGATGAGGCTCCCGAAGGCGATGCGCTCTTCAGTATCACTTCCCATGCGCTTCAGCCATTTCGCGTCCGGGATCTTCGCAAGTATTTACCCCGTTCCCGCATTGAATTGGATGATAATAGGCTCCGAAGCCTGCTGGTTATCCCCATTCGCCTCCACAACCGCAGCATTGGCTCAATCCTCGCATTCGGTAAAGAGGATGAAGCCGTCTTCACCGAGAATGACGAATCTCTGGCAAGCCTGCTTGGTTCCCAGGCGGCGGCGACTCTTGAAAGCGCCTGGCTCCAACAGGAGCTGCGTACATCGATCCGCACCACCCGTCTGCTTTTCGAGCTGAGCTACAAGATTATCCAGGCTGAAGAATTAAGCACCGCCGCCGATCATATTGCTGCGGCTGCTCATCGCCTGACCCGCGCCGAATCCACCGGCATTGTTCTATTCAGACCGGAAGGAGAAATCCTCACAAGGCTGGAGGTGGATTCGATGGGAACCCATCGCCGCATTGAGCACCCGATGGACGCCGTTGAAAAAGTGATGCAGAGCGGGCGGGTCCTGTATGAGCCCCTGGACGGCCTGAAAACTCGTGCATGCCTGCCCATCCAGACCCACATGCGAAAATACGGCGCGCTGTGGTTGACACTCCCGGATACCCAGGAGGAAAGATCAGCCAGCCCCGCCGACCTACAGACGCTTACCAACCAGGCTGCTCTTGCCTTGGAACGTGCCATCCTCCTGGTTGAGTCCCGCGATCGTGCAGAAGCCCTTAAAAACGCCCTTAATGACTTGGAAGCAGGCTACGATCTGACTCTGGCCGGGCTTATCTCTGCCCTGGATGCCCGCGATAAAGAGACCGAGGGGCACAGCACCCGTGTCAGCCTGCTCACTGCCAAATTGGGAGCAGCACTGGGTCTCGATTCGCAGCAGCTCAAGGCATTGGAACGTGGTGCCCTACTGCATGATATCGGCAAAATTGGCGTCAGTGATGGCATCCTGAACAAGCCCGGAGCACTGGATGAGCAGGAATGGCCCCAGATGCGTATGCATCCTGCGATTGGTGCCCGGATTATTGAGGGCATACCGTTCCTAAACGAGACCCTTCCGATCATCCGCTACCATCATGAACGCTGGAACGGCAGCGGCTATCCGGAAGGGCTGCGAGGCGAAGAGATCCCGGAGCTTGCACGTATTTTCGCCGTGGTGGATGTTTTCGATGCCCTCACCAGCGACCGTCCATACCGGCAGCATGTTTCGAATGCCGAAGCTCTGGCCTATTTGGAAGGCCAGGCAGGAATTCTTTTTGATCCTCGGATCGTGCTGGAATTTTGCCATCTGGCATCCGGCATCAATACAGATTTCACTACAACGGATCCGCAGTCATGCAAGAAACCCTCCAAAAGCTGATCCTGGAGCCTGCTGAAAAACGGGCCCCGGTGCTTCCCTCCGGTACGGCCAGCATTTTGATCCTGGTCGGGATGGCCTTCAGTGGAATTCTGGGAGCCAACCAGCCGCCCTTGTTGGATTATATTCTCGGGGGCTATTGCACCATGAATATTTTCTACATAGGGTACTTTCATCTCTTCACAATCCTGCCACTTCGTTTGAAATCATCGCATATCAGGATTTTCATCGGAGTCGAGAGCGCAAGTTCTTTACTGGCCGCGTTCCTGTTTCCTCGCAGCCTGGATCCATTTTTGGGCAGCCTGATGGTTTTTCTGAGCATTTCGCTGGCGATCATCACCGTACGCAGCTATTCCCTTCTCTATTTGGTAAGCGCAGGGGTCGGATTGATAATCATCCACGCCATCAAATTCCTTGAGATGCCGGGAGTGCTCATGCTTGCCGCTCACTGCCTCATCGCCGGCGTGGCTGTTGAGGCCATCCAAAAGCTGAAAAGCATCACACGCGGAAACATCAACCGTTTGGAGATTATTAATGAGTTCAGCCGCAAGATCAACTCAACCCTGGACACTCAGCAGGTATTCTCTCTGCTCGGATCCATTCTTCAAAAAACCTTCGAAGCCGATACCTATTTTATCGGCGTGCTTCAGGATTCCAAACTTGAATTTAAGCTGTTTCTTGATGATGGCGAGGATTTTTCGGGCATGCAAATCGATCCCAATGGGACCTTGTCGGGCTGGATCATCGAAAATCAATGTGAGTTATTCCTGCCGGATCTGCGCGGGGATCTTAGCATTACTGGCGTGCAAGAGGTTGTGATCGGAAGAGAGAAAACCAATCTGTCCTGGATGGGTGTCCCGCTTTCGGGGCAACATATAAAAGGGGTGATGGCTATCGCCTCATATCGACCCAACGCGTTTGATCGCAGCGATCTGGAACTGATGAATAATATGGTCCGTCATGCCGTGCTTGCGCTGGACAACTCCTATCGCCACGCGGAGGTGGAGGAGCAATCTCATCTCGACAGTCTGACGGGTGTCTACAATCATGGTTACTTCCTCCACATTCTCCGCCAGAATACCTCAACCCCAAAATCCTTGGCCCTGATCATGCTCGACATCGATTATTTCAAGCAATACAATGATACCTATGGCCATATCCAGGGTGATCAGTTGTTGACCGCCATCTGTTCAACCATTAAACAGCATGTCAAGCGTGTTGATTTTGTGGGGCGCTGGGGCGGAGAGGAATTCGCAATCGGCCTTCCGGGAGCGACTGGAAGGCAGGCGCATGACGTTGCCCTGCGAATTCACGATAGCCTGGCTTATCTGGTACTTCTGGAGCCCGGACCTACCGGACGACCTGCGCTCACCGCAAGTCAGGGAATCGCCCAGTTTCCGGAAGAAGCCACTGAGACAATGAAATTGATAGAACTGGCTGATCATCGCTTATATGTCGCCAAAGAACGCGGCCGCAACCAGATTGAGCCCCCCGCCTCACAATGGGATCAACTCGAAGGACCGCGAGGGACCGCACCTTCAGGGCCGGCGGACTCGGTTGTATAAAAAAGCTTTTGAGATTTCTGGAGATGGGTTTTAGCCTGTCAACACAGTTCGGAAGGCGTCCACCGCCTGATCTACTCCGGCATCATCGATCCAACAGTGCGTCACCAAACGAAACCGACGCGGTCCGTCAGGGTCAAGCAGGATACCAAGCGTGCGCATCCGCCGCGTGATCTCGGCTGCATCGAATTTCACTTTTTTTCCCAGTGACAGATAGACCATATTTGTATAAGGGGTCCCGGCATCCAGATCCATGCCGTTTATGTCACCCAGCCCATTTGCCAGCCTGCGGGCGCGTATGTGATCATCCTCCAGCCGTTCGATCATGGATTGGAGGGAAATGATTCCGGCTGCGGCAAGCACACCCACCTGGCGCATCCCCCCTCCCAACATCTTGCGAAGATGGCGCGCCCTCTGGATGAAAGACGCTTCCCCAACAAGCATGGATCCGATCGGAGAAGCCAATCCCTTGCTGAGACAAAACATCACCGAATCCGCCGCCTCGACCAGGCTGTGCGCAGGAACTCCCTGGGCCACCGCAGAATTGAAGATGCGCGCCCCGTCAATGTGAAGGCGAAGCCCCTCAGACCGCGACAGTTCCCCCACCTCGGTTGTGTATGCTGCGGTCAAGGGAACGCCCCCGCAAATATTCTGCGTATTCTCCAGGCAGATCAACCGCGTGATCGGATGATGCACATCCGCCGAACGGATCGAAGCCCGGATATCTTCCAAGGCCAGGGTTCCATCCACCTGGTTCTTCACCGGGCAAGCCTGGATCCCCCCCAGCGCGGCCATGCCTCCTGCTTCGTTCAGATAGATATGGGAGGCTGATCCAACAATGACTTCATCCCCGCGTTGACAGTGAGTCAACAATGCCAGCAGATTGCCCATCGTCCCCGAGGGGACAAAGAGGGCCGCCTCCTTTCCAAGCAACTGTGCAGCCAGTTCCTGCAAACGGATGACGGTCTTGTCATCTCCGTATACATCGTCCCCCACCTCAGCCTCAGCCATGGCTGTCCGCATTTCAGAGGTGGGTTGGGTTACAGTATCGGAACGGAGGTCAACGATTTTCATTATTGCTCCCGATTGTGTAATTTCTCAAGAACAGCCTGAAGCTCCGGAGGAAGCGGCGCATAAAATTCACGCGGCTCTATTTCTTGTGGAAGCACAAACTGCAGCCTGGCTGCATGCAGGAAATGTCGATCCAGATCCAATGATCGCTTCCTACGTCCATAGATCTTGTCCCCTACGATCGGGCAGCCCAAGAAGGCGCAGTGCAGCCGGATCTGGTGCGTACGTCCTGTCAGAGGATGGAATTCCAAAAGCGTATGTTCCGGAAAAGATTCAAGCGTCTTGTATTCGCTTACCGCCTCCCGCCCTTTTCCGGGAGGGAGGATCGCCATTTGTTTGCGATGTGCGGGATCGCGGCCGATTGGTGCATCCACCCGGCCTGTGGGGGTAGGCGGCCTGCCGTCGACGAGCGCCAGATAGGTCTTCTCCACCTTCCGAAGACGAAATTGTTCCTGAAGCCAGCGATGGGCAGCATCGTTGCGAGCCATTACGATCAAGCCCGATGTCTCTTTATCCAACCGGTGGACAACTCCGGGGCGCGTTTCTCCGCCGATCTCACCGAAAGCCGCGACGTCAATCGCATGTTGAAAAAACT
>CAYMQX010000182.1:0-6558 GCA_964392495.1 uncultured Anaerolineaceae bacterium | reverse complement strand
GCAGGGCCGTCCACCCACAGGGAGGCGTTGGCCGGCGCATGTGCGTTCAGCCAGCCCGCCGCCTCACGGTAGGAGGTGCCCCAGTAATCCATCTCAAACCTGCGGAATGCGCCGGCTTCCCCGCCGATGAAGCGGTTGTAGTAAATATACTCGTAAGGGTGCAGTCGCAGTCCGCCTGCGATTCCCGGCAGGAGGCAGGCGAGGATCACCGCAGCCCTCCATACCGGGGCCTGGATTCTGTCAAAGACAACCCCGGCCATCAGGAAGACCGGCGGCAGGATGAAGAAGACCTGGCGGAAGTTATCGTAGAGCGGTGAGCGCAGCGCAACGAACCCTGCCGCGGGGAGGATGAACCACAGTCCTGTCAGCCAGAGCAATTCAACGCTGGCAGTTTCCCTGCGCAGGAACCCCCGGATCACGATCGCCAGCCCTGCCGCGAACAGGAACCACACCGGCTCGGTCAGCTGAATTCCGAGCAGCACGGGCAGGTAGGAGCGGGGGATGACGGCGGATTCATATAATGTGCCATTGAACAGCACCTGGCCTCCCCAAGGATACTTGGCCATGACCGCCAGGCTCTCAATGAGATGCCGAATGGGGTCGGGCCAGAGGTAGGGCCAGGTCGCGTACATGACCGCCGCCGCCAGCCCTGCATAGATCAGGAGCAGGGGCAGCGCGCGGCGGCCGCGCTTGTGCAGCGCGTACAGCGCCACGAGCAGGCCCGCCAGCGGCCCCAGCAGGCGCACGCAGACGGCCAGTCCCAGCCAGGCGGCGGGCAGGAGCAGCATTCCTGCCCGTTTGAGCAAGTCGGGGGCTTGCCGGAGGTAGAGCAGGATCAACCCCAGGCCCGAGAGGAGAAAGGCTGCGGCCCGCGCCCATAGGAACCACACGAAGTATCTCTGAATGTATATCTCGGGCGCGGTATGGCGGATATCGGAGGCGAGGCGTGCCAGAAGATTGTCGCCTCCGGCCGCCGCGGTACGCACCGCCCCCTCCAGCCAGGCGCGGATCACGGGCAGGCCCCCGAAGAACAGCAGGATACCCGCCAGCCAGAGTGTCGTGAGGAAGGCCAGGGAACGCGGCGGCCCCGGCAGCCCCCGGGAAGAATCCTCCCGATCGAAGATCTCCATGCCAGAATCCAATGCCAGCAGGAACAGGCTCATAAAGGGGATATCCTTGGGGCTGATAAAGGCATGACCCCACAGCACAGGCTGCGAGGCCAGGAGCAGGGTGGCTCCCAGCGCGGCAGTTGGGCGCAGCCAGCGCTTGGCGATGCGATACAAACTCCAGATCCCTGCCAGGAAGGTGAAGAAGTACAGCAGGTGGCGCAGGTCTGATTCCGTCCAGGGGATGATCCTTTCAAGGCCGCGTGCCGCCAGCCTGACTGCCATGACATAGGCCGGGCCGTAATTGTCGTAGGTGTTTCCCGTCAGGGGGATGCTCCCGGTGCTGGGCCAGGTGACATAGGCCTGAAGGGCCTCGTCCGCATATTTATAGAACTTCAACTCATCCCAGGATTCGCCATACTGCCGTGTGATGAAGAGGCTCAGCAGTCCCAGGGCCAGCAGCAGCAGGCGCAGGAGGTTATCCGCGCGGAAGACCGCGCCCTCTCCGGCGCGCGCCTCCTGCTCCCCTTTGGCCCCTGATCTCAGCACGGCCATGCAGGATTACCTCATCAACTGTTCGACGCGGCTTTCGCCCACCGAATAGTAGCGTGCTTCGCTGTGGTGCACGATGATGGCCGCGGTGGACTGCTCGGGGATCAACTGGTACGAGGGTGAAAGGCCCATGCCCAGTTCGCTGATGACCGCCGGGAGCAGTTCAAAGACCTTTTGGTGATCCTCCAACTCCGGGATGGCGGGATATCCCCACGAATAGCGCTTGCCCTGCTCCTCGCCGATGTGCAGTTCCCGGCGGATGTGCGCGTGCAGGTAATCTGCGGTGGCCTCCGCGGTCTGTACGGACAGCCCGTGACTGTAATAGGCCGCGGAATAGTCACCTGCGGCCTGCAGGCGGTCGGAACGCTCGGTGGCGGCCCGTCCCACCGTCACCACCTGGAACGCGACCACGTCCATCCTGCCCGAATCGACCGGGGCGAAATAGTCGGAGAGTGCCAGGTGCTGGTCATGGGGTTGGCGCGGGAAGCTGAAGCGCGTCAGGGTCTCGGGTGAGGCGGTGTTGATGGTTTCGGGATTGTAGATCACCAGGTCGTCGCTGTCCGCCTGGCAGGGGAACAGCCCGTACACACCCTGCGGCTTCAGCCAGCCTTCCTTCATCGCCTGGCGGGACATCGACTCCAGCCGGGCATCGTAATCCGCCTTCAGCTTCTCCCAGGCTTCGCCATGGGTGTTCTTTGCACCCCAGGAGAGGCGGTACAACTCGTTGATGTTCAGGTGCTTCAGCACCAGTTCCAGCGGCATGTCATGCACGATGCGCTGGCCCCACTTGAGCGGTGGGTTGATCGGTTCAGGCTGGACCTCGGACCGCACCTGGACCTTGCGGTGTTCCGGCATCTGGGAGACGCGTCCCATTTCCAGGTCGGCTTCTCTTTGGACCCGTTCCAACAGCCCGGCGCGTTTCTCCGCATCGATCAGCTGGTCCATGGTCTCCAGACCCTCGAAGGCATCCTTGCAGTAGAAGACGCCCGGCTTGTGAGCTTGACCGTCCTCCGTGAAGAAGATGCGCCGTCCGAAGCGCCGGTTGATGGCCGCCCCGCCCACCAGCACCGGGATCTGGACCCCGCGCCGGTGCAATTCATTGACAATCAGCGGCATCTGCTTGGAGGTGGAGACGAGCAGTGCCGAGAGGCCGATGGCCGTGGCGTTGACCTCCGCCGCCTTCGTAATAATGGTCTCCGCCGGGACCTGTTTGCCCAGGTCGATCACATCGTAGCCGTTGTTCGCCAGGATGGTTTTGACCAGGTTCTTGCCGATGTCATGGACATCGCCGTAAACGGTCGCCAGCACCACCAACCCCTTGCTGACGCCCTCCTTCTTTTCCAGGTAGTTCTCCAGGTGGGCCACCGACTTCTTCATCACTTCGGCGGATTGCAGGACAAATGGCAGGATCAGCTCGCCCGCGCCGAACTTGTCGCCGACCTCCTTCATCGCAGGCAGCAGCACATTGTTAAGAATATCCACGGCGCGCAGGTGTTTGGACCCGGCTTCCGCTGTGTCGGATGCCTCGCGGTGGATGATCGCCTCGATATCCGCCTCCACGCCCTCCTTGTGACGGTGCAGGATGGCCCAGTGCAGGCGCTGTTCGGGCGTCATATCGCGGGCGGGGTTGGCTGCTTCCGAGGCGGCCTGCGGTGTGACCTTTTCATAGAACTCGATGTAGCGCTGCAGCGCGTCCGTACGGCGGTTGAAGATCAGGTCCTCGGCCAGTTCCTTCTCTTCCGCGGAAATATCCGGGTAAGCGGTGATATGCGCCGGGTTCACAATGGCCATATCCAGCCCGGCCTGCACACAGTGATAAAGCATGACCGAGTTCAACACCGGCCGCGCCTGCGCGGCCAACCCGAAGGAGAGATTGCTTACTCCCAGCGAGGCCAGCACGCCCGGCAGTTCCTGTTTGATCAGGCGGATGCCCTCGATGGTCTCGACTGCGGAATCAGCAAACTCGGCGTCGCCGGTCGCCAGTGTGAAGGTCAGTGCGTCAAAGACCAGGTCCTCGGGTTTCAAGCCGTATTCTCCGACAGCGATGTCATAAATGCGCCGGGCCACCTCCAGTTTCTTCTCCCGCGTCTTGGCCATACCGCCCTCATCGATCGTCAGGACGATGACCGCGGCGTTATGCTGCCGCGCCAGCGCGAAGACCTTGTCCGCCTTCGTGCGTCCCGCCTCCAGGTGTGTGGAGTTGATCAGGCAGCGGCCGGGAGCGGTCTTTAGTGCGGCTTCCAGCACGTCCAGCTCGGTCGTGTCGATGACCAGCGGCACATCCACGCCCATCTCCAGCTTCTTGACCACCTTGCGCATCAATTCCACTTCGTCGGGACGTTCCGTAACTGCGCAGGAGATATCCAGTGCGTGCGCGCCGAATTCCACCTGCTCGCGGGCGATCTCCAGAATGGAGTCATAATCCTCCTCCAGCAGCAGGCGCTTGAACTTGCGCGAACCCTGGGCGTTGCAGCGTTCGCCCAGCAGGGTGGGGGGCGGGTCCTGCCGCATGGCGATCGCCGACATGGCGGAGGCCAGCTGAGGCTCGGAGTGCCCGGGCCGGGCGGGATGAGGGTGTGCCTTGAGCTTTTCCACCAGCAGTTTCAGGTGTTCGGGAGTCGTCCCGCAGCAGCCTCCCACCACCGAGATATTGTATTTGGTGACGAACTCAACCAGGTCTTTGGCGAACGGCTCCGGTTCCAGCGGATAGACCGCCTGCCCGTCCACATTGAGCGGCAGCCCCGCGTTGGGAATACAGGAGACCGGCAGGGCGGCATTCTCTCCCAGGATGCGGATGGGCTCCCGCATGTGTTCGGGGCCGGTGGAGCAGTTCAGGCCGATCACGTCGATGCCCATACCTTCCAGGATCGCCAAAGCCGCGTTCACGTCCGTGCCCAGCAGCATGCGCCCGGTTGTATCCAGGGTCACCTGCGCCTGGATGGGGAGGCCTGCGCCCGTCTCTTCAAAAGCCTGGTGTATGCCTGCAATGGCCGCCTTGACCTCCAGGATGTCCTGCGAAGTCTCGATCAGCAGCAGGTCCACGCCCCCTTCGACCAGTCCGACCGCCTGTTCGCGGAAGACATCCTTCAGTTGATCGTAAGTGACATTCGACAGATCCGGGTCGTTGGCGGAGGGGAGCTTGCCACTGGGGCCGATCGAACCGGCCACGAAGCGCGGCTGCCCGGTCTCTTGGGCATATTCGTCCGCCAGGCGGCGCGCCAGCGCGGCCGCGGTCCGGTTGATCTCGAGGACGCGCGCCTCCAGCTTGTATTCCGCCATGGTAATGCGGTTGGAACGGAATGTGTCCGTCTCGATGACATCCACACCCACTTCCAGAAAGGAACGGTGGACCTTTTCCACGGCCTCAGGATAAGAAATGACCAGGTAATCGTTGCAGCCGTTGTACTGCTCGCCGCCAAAATGTTCGGCGGTCAATGCCTGCGCCTGCAGGCTGGTGCCCATCGCTCCATCGAAAACGAGAACCTTGTCTCGCAGTGCATCCAGATATTTACGGTTGGTGTAGATTCTCTCCATGCTGCTCCTTTGCTTGTTTGCAGATAAATTCCGGCTGTCTATTTTGCGGTCCTGTGGATGGCCGGGTTGCCCTCATTCCAGAGCACCTTCTGCGTGATCCCGGCGATCTTCCACCCGGCATTCAGACGTCTCAGCCGGAAGACGTAGAGGCAGTGGGTGGTGAACTGTGCCTCGCCCGACTTGCGCCAGATGACCATGGAGGCGCGGCAGCTGGCCTGCTGTGGATCGATCTGCTGGATTTCGTAGTTTCCGCTCAGGTGATGGGTCGTCAGGCTCTTGAGCGATTCCTGCCGGGAGGCCACATAGGCCTCGCTGGATACGGTCTCGGGGGGTGTGCCGCGCAGGTCGGTATAGTCCGTGTAAATCATTTCCGCCAGGCAGTCCTTAAGACTCTCCCAATCCTTGGAATCGAAGCTGTTCGCAAAGCGGGCGATCAATTGGTGGATCTGGTGGGTATCTTCTGCGGTCATCATGCACCTGTCTGAATATCCAGGGATTTCTTGAAAAAGCTGATCATGCGGTCGATATATTCCACGGGCCGGGCGGCCAGGGCGCCTGCATGACGCGCCTCCGGTACTTCCAATATCTCCTTTGGCTCGCGCGCCGCCTGGAAGAAGAGACGGTTGAAACCAAGGCCCTGCGCGCCGCTGGCGAGCAGGAAGAGAGGCCGCGGGGAGAGGTCGCCGATCACTTCCAGGACGCCCGGCTGCCTGCCACCGGCCATCCAATCGTACACCTGATAATACAACCAGTTGAAGGGCAGGTTGATCCAGCGCAGCAGGCTGCGGGGCTGCCCACCGTGGTCGCTCAGGCAGACCGGGCCGAGATCTTCCAGCAGCAGGGCGCGGATATCCTGTGACAGCAGCGCCCCGCGCAGGACCGCCTGCGCGCCCAGCGAGAGACCGTATGCGCCGATCTTCCCGCCGTTGACATCGATGCGGCTCATCAGGTACTCCACGGCGCGGGCCACATCCTCGCCTTCCTTCAATCCATACGTGGAGGTGTCGCCCTGGCTGTTTCCGTGCGCCCGCAGGTCCAGCAGCAGGACGCCGAACCCTTCCTCTACCAACAAACGGGCCAGTATCGTCAGGTCCCGTCTGGAGGATCCCAGGCCGTGCGCCACGATGATGGTGCCGCGATTGCGGCTGGCGGTGAAAAGAGCCGCAAGGCTCAAACCATCCCGGCTCTGGAAATGGACCTCCTTGAAGTCCTCCAGACCTGCCGTATGAATGCTCCCATGTCGCCAGGGATGGGCGAACCCGAAGGCCGTGCGTACAGGCTGGTGCAGCATCCACAGGAGTGCGACCGCCAGCCAGAAGATGGGCTGGCGCAGAGCGCGTACTGCCGCCAGTAAAAGCAGAAGCAG
>CAYMQX010000181.1:0-6575 GCA_964392495.1 uncultured Anaerolineaceae bacterium | reverse complement strand
GGCTGTTTTCATCATGCAGGACTCAGCCTTAACCAACTTTGGTGAACGTCAATAGTATCTCGAAAGCACCCAGGATTGAACTCTATACGCGATTCACCCGAACGGAATGTCTTGGTGTACAAAGTTCCGTCATCAACAAACACTCAATAAGCGAAAAAGGTAGTCAACACAATCAATCGCACGTTCGAGCATCAATCTGCCCAATCATTTTTGTTGATATACTCTACTTTGACGCAAGTAGAGTCTTGCGGGTGTTGCAAAAGTGTTGCAATCAGAAAAAAACAGAATGGAAATATTGGACGCAATGGAGATTTTGACCTCTGAAAACTGCAAAAATCCAAACAGCAACGCACGAAATAGACGTATTGGACGCATTGGACGATGAGACTTTAGAATCTCACAGTAGAGGTCTGGATACAAGTTTCATTGCGAAACTACATGATAGAATGAAGTAACAAACAAATTTACTAGGCGCCCAAGTAGTTACGCGTCGCGGTCCCTAATCCCGTCGGGGCCGCTGAACGTTTTACAGACGTTATAACCGGCGCTTCATGAAACTTCAGGGGGCGCCGGTTGTTTCTTTTATGGCTTGAAAATACAGGCAGGTCTATACCTCTACGCCCAGCCAGATACGAATAAAATAACCGATAATAAAGCTTAAGGCCGCCACCCCCAGGCTCAAGCCGGCCATTTCCAAAAAGCGCCGGCGGAAATCCACGCCCTTGGCAACCGCAATGTAGTAATTGAACACGGTGATGATCAGAACTGCAGTGGAAAGCGATATCGCCAGACACAGATATTCATTCGAGAGCAGCAGGTAGGGCATGATCAACAGGGCAACTGTCAGGATATAGGCGATGCCGGTATAGATCGCTGCTCGCACCGGATGCTTGTCGGTCGATTCGGAGCGGGTGGAAAGGTACTCTGAGGCTGCCATTGACAGGGATGCTGCGATCCCGGTGATCAAGCCTGAAAGGGCAATCAAGCGGACATTTTGAAGTGCAAGTGTGAGACCAGCCAGCGCGCCTGTCAGCTCGACCAATGCATCATTCAGCCCCAGGACCACTGAACCTGCGTAACGCAGGCGCTCCTCATCCAGCATATCCAACAGTTTTGCCTCGTGTTCTTCCTCATCCGCATGGATCTTGATAATCTCAGGAATTACCCTGGAAATCTCGGCGTAATTGGCCTGTGCTCCTTCCTCACCTTTCTCCATCAATTTGACCCCGAAGGTGAAACCGAATAGGCGGCTGACCAGAGTATAAAACCAGACTTTTATTCGCCGTGGGCCAATATCCTGTCCGGTATATTGCTTCCATACCTCGTAATGACGCAATTCGTCTTCTGCGATCCGTCCCATAATTCGCCGATTGGCTTCATCAGAGATCGTAGCCGCGATTCGGCGATATATATGATATTCTGTTATCTCGTTGGCTTGGGCATTGAGCAGTCTTTGTCGCATGGTATCAGTGAATTTCATATTCCTCTCCGTAGCTGCGGCTTATGGTAGACATGATCGACTTTGGCGGGCCATAGACCCGTATTGCACTTCCAATTTTGTGCCTCCAGATTCCTTTACCCGGACTATAACCTGAAACGTAACGCCCATGTAAAGCTCTATTACCCCGGTATCATTGGTCTGCGTTTGTACCTGTTAATGGGAATAGCTTTCAACAAGATCCGGACCCAAGGCTTTAAGGATCTCTCTTTTCTCATCAGGTGAGGGTTTCACGATGCGGCTGTTCCTCACATCGATAACAAATGGAATTATATTCTGGAGTCCGACCCCATGTGCATCCACTTTGAACAACAAAAGCGCGGATTGGTGGACGCTGGCAAGACCATATTGATCAAAGATGGCGTTCCCCAAGCTGAAGATCACCGGTATCGATTGAAATTGCATGGTGGGTTGGAGGACGTGGGGATGATGTCCCCAGACCAGGTCCGCGCCTGCCTGTACCATCTTCAGCGCGATTTCCTTCTGACCCGCGGATGGACCAGATTGATATTCCGCACCCCAATGCATTGAGACGATCACAACTGCCCCCGTCCTATGCGCGGTCCGGACAGCAAGCGCTGCAGAGGCGAGGCTAAAATCCCCGGTAGCATCGAAAGCAAGGAAGGCCAGATGCACACCTCCGACTTCCCTAAAGATGGGCTTGGCTTCCGGGCCAATAGATCCCAGCCCGGCCTGTTCAAGTACGGTCTTTGTTTCAAGCAGTCCCGCTTCGCCGCAATCCTCATTGTGGTTATTAGCCAGGACAAGAAGATCGAAGCCGGCCTCTGCCAGCACTCTCGCCGATCGGGGGTCGGCGCATAAATTATACGGCGAACGATCAGCCCTCCGAGCATCCGAAAGTGGGGATTCAAGGTTTGCCAGAGTGAGATCCGCCGAGTTAAGAAAAGGCTCAAGATATTCAAAGCTCCCGGCAGAGGGATGAACCCCTCGCCCCAACATCACATCCCCAAGGAATGCAAGCGTAACGGACTGACCCGAGACTTCCCGATTCGGGGCACTCCCCAGCATCATTGGACTGAAACTCAGGGCAACCAGGATAGCACCGAGCAGGCGTCTTAGGGGGCGATGAAGGAATTTGTCCATTCTGGGGCTGCAGGGACGTTTCCAGACTCGACCAACGCCTGCCATTGCTCATCTGTGAGACGCGAGGCAACTGGTACCGCGAATTCATAGTAGCTGAACACTGCCCCGGTCCCTATGCGAAGAGGAGCCCCGGGAAGAACTACATAAAGAATGGCAGGTTGTCCGATCGCCTCCTCGAGCGCAACTACCGTTCCGTCCATACTCAGGCCAGTAGCGACATCTGCGATCAGCGCAGCCTTCTGATCACTGAGGTCACGGGACATATCTCCGGTGGTATCCGCGGCCGCCAGGGTGAATTGCTCCAATACCCCACCCCAATAGAGCATATGCCAGTAATCATCGACTGAGATCGCGGCGCCACTCAGCTCTGATTCGGACATGGCCTGCAGGAACTGGAGCTCAGAGATCAGATTTTCAAGGTTTGCTCCGGTGAGTGCACTGAGCAGACCTCGTTGCGAAAGACCCTCCCTCGTCATGATCGCCAAGGCCTGCAGCCGGGCATAGGCTTCGGCATTCGGTTCCACATAACTGTGAGGGGGTTCGTTTTCCGGTGCGCCGCCACCCATCTCGGCCATGACCTGCTTGGCATAGAGGATCGTATCGTGCTTGAGTTCGGTCCATGATCCCAGAGCGGTGTGTATATCCTTCCGGGACCAGGCCAGGGTCCGCATGAAAGCAGGATATCCTTCGTCCTTGGGCGCAATCAAGGGCTGGAGCGCATAGAGCCAGGACCAGTATAGATTCTGAGTCCATGAATCTGTCTCCAGCAGGGCAATCTCGGAATGGACCTTTTCCATTTGGGAGTCATAGTTGGCATATCCCGTCTCCCCCATATCCTTGAGAATATTGTAGGACTCGAAGGAGCCCATGGAGGCGAGAAGATCCAATCCTTTTGGCAACCCTCGGGGTGAACCGGAGGTCCCTACCTTTCGCCAAATAAGTTGTCCAAAGACATAGGAATCCAGCGTGAAACGCTGCCCCATAAAGCGGAACCCCTTGGTGGCCTGTTGGGTATCCTCCCAGATCCAAACCCACATGGAGTTGACCTGTGGAGGTGGAAGGGTTTCTGCGGCCTTCATGAAGTTCGCGAACTTTTCGTCATCGGCGAATAATTGAGGCGCGGCATTTGCCCCGAAGACCGAATCCATCAACGCCCCGTACTCAAAGAAGGAAAGATCATCCGCCTTGCCCACAATAAAGGCAGTCGGCTCATAGATATCCTGCCAAAGTTTTTGTGCTGGAACACCATCGGAACCGATCGCGGATCGCAGAACCTGTGTCATGAGCAGAGCCCGCCGGGTCTCAAAAGCATCTTGTAAACGGAAAGTGAGCCGCCCATACCAGATCATAGTCTTAAAGTATTTCTTGAGTTCCTCCGAGCGCGTGTAGTGGCCGCGCGGGATGTATTGGGAATAATCCTCGATCAACTTCTTATCGCCCGGGAGATCGGTTCTATCCCAGAGAGGCGAGATTTGCGGGCCTGCCGCGGAATTGATTAAAGCAAGTTCTGCGTTGGCAAGGTCCGCCGCCTCCAAAGGAATGCGGTCGGGCAGATCCAGAAGACGGGCTGCGACCGCGAAATAGGCTACGTTTCGGAGAGCCGGTTCCTCAAGAGGCGTTCCCTTAAGTGATGTGTATTGATCGTAGCTGGCATTCAGCATCGTAGCGGTCAGGGAATTCAGGATTGCAATAAATGAATCGCGCTCCAGGTCGCGCAGCATCTTGTCAAATATGAGGTGATAGACATGATAAACCGAATCGGTGGTAATAAAAACCGGTTGCTCACCGTAACGGCTGCTCTCGTAAATCTGGTAGAACTCGCGAAACTCACCGGGCTTGGGCGGGAGCACGACAAAACCGTTCTGTGAAAGCAATGCGCGCTGTGTGTCAGTGATCAGCACCCGATCCGTGAATTGAACAGAGTTGAGATCTATAGGCAGAGCGTAATCATCGCCACCGAAATGTACAGGCACCTTTGCATTGATAGCCTGAAACTTCGCAAACGGCGGCGGATGGACGCCTGCCGGAGGGGTCGGCACAAGTCCGGTTGTTGTGGCCGTAGCCGAAACCCGGGGAGTGGGCGTTTTGGGGGTAAACAGACTGCAGGCCAGAGAGATGGCAACCAGCAGGCTCAGACCGACAATCAGGGAGGACCGTTGTGTAAACATGCAATCTCCTCGGAGCCGGGCTCCTAGCGAAAAAGTATTAAATATTGGGCCATTCGGTTCTCATGGATTTCCATGCGGCGAAAATTACCGTCCATGGAAGAGACGAGGCTAAATCCGAATCCGTTCCATTCCCAGAGCTTGACTTTCCGTGCAGGGCGCGCAACAGTATCGCCATACCGCCCCTCCAGGCTCACCAGTACATCCCCATATCCATCGAGCCGGGCAACTGTGATCTGTTTTGCAGGTTCGGCCATGGCCGAACCTGCCCATAGCTCACGGAATGATTCACCATCCCAACCGATCAGGATGATATGAGAAGAAAAGCCCCTGGAATCTCGAAAACCGTCGATTCTCCCTCCATTTGGGAGCCAGACATCCACCGGCCAGGGTTGAAATTGCCGTGTGACGAGCAAAACCGCCTCAAGCATCCCGTCATGATTAAGATCGGCGATCAGGGCCTGCAGCACGTTCCATGAAGAAGGGCTGGACCATAAGTTTTTCGAGCGGGACCAAATATTTAAATGTCCATTCTCCAAAAGGAGAGAATCACTCAAGCCGTTTCCATCCAGATCCCCTTCTCGCCTGAGTGGCACAAGGCTGCTTTTCGCAGCGAGGTGGCCGAAATGGAATCCCGAGGAATCCAACGTCCAGACCTGATAGCCAATTGGTGAAGAGAGCGTCAAAGCAGCGAACGCAATCAGGAGACAAGCCAAGCGAGGCATCAATATAATTGTACATCCATTGCACCCCAATCCCTCCCCGGTCGAAATCCGAGTAAGTTGTGTATTGGCTAAATCACTGATCACAAGCACTTGGTGTGGAAGACCGCGGATACCAGCTATTTCATGTGTGAAGAGGGAATGAAAGCTATGCTATGATGGTGGACGAAATGGAATTACTCAACAGCCACGTTCGTCTATACGCAATCGTCGACTAATGCTCCAGTGCTTAGCCCTCCCGATCAATACAATGGATTGTGTAAAGAAGGAGATTGCAATGACGGGTCAGAAATATCGGGTGAAACCATGGTCGCTGAACATTCGCGAGGAGCCGCATCCAAAATCTGCACTGTTGGGAAAACTAAACCAGGGAGATGTCGTGGAGGAACTGAGCATTTCGGATGACAAGAGATGGCTGATGTTCCGCATGGGTGAGGCGTATGGGTGGTGTGTAAAAGGATTTCTGGAAAAAATAAAGGAGACACCTGAGCCACCTGCAGAGGAATTTCCCTGGATGACCATTGCCGAAGGGGAAAAGGGCGTCAGCGAGATCCCGGGGATGGGGAACAACTCCAGGGTGCTTGAGTACCTGAACGCCACCAACAACCTGGGGCGATCTGCCCGTTCCAAAGATGAAACCCCATGGTGCTCTGCCTTCGTGAACTGGTGTGTGGCACAGGCAGGCATTAAGGGAACAAAATCTGCATTGGCGCGTTCCTGGCTGGATTGGGGCACCCCGATCTCATCTCCGCGGCGAGGCTGTATTGTTATTTTCTCCCGCAATAAGATTTTCGGCCACGTAGGATTCTATATCAGCGAAACTCAAACGCATATCAAGGTATTAGGAGGCAATCAGGAGGATCCTCAAAGCCATCTTTACCAGGTGAGTGAAAGATTCTACCCAAAGAGCGCATTGCTTGGCTTTCGCATTCCCTCCTCAAAATAGCAGCGTAGAGAATAGCAGATATTCCAATGAGCCAGTTTTTCGCTGCTGATTTCTCCGGTCATCCATTCGTATTATTCAGCCTGCAGCACTTCGCCGCCCTGACCGTTTTGATCCTTCTCAACCTGTACCTATTGCGATTC
>CAYMQX010000180.1:0-6583 GCA_964392495.1 uncultured Anaerolineaceae bacterium | reverse complement strand
GCCAGGAGGATGAGAGAGGTGGGCCACAAGAATTGCATGGGTCAGCTCCTAGGATCACCGAGGTGGATCGGGAATCTCATGGTATGCGACCAAACCACAGCAGGGAAAATGCCCCACCCAGCAGAAGCAGGATCATTCCCAGCCCGGTGAACAGGGAGGTCACCTCGATCTTCTGCTCTTTCATCACCAGGCGCGGCTGGATTCCATCAAAGATCGAACGCAGGTCATCGGCATTGCGGGCATTGAAATAGGTCCCGCCGCTGAGGCTGGATATTTGCTGCAGCGTCTCCTCGTCCAATTGGGTATGGACGATAAATCCGTTGATCTTCAGGGTAACTCCTTCGGGGCTCCCCACTCCGATCGTATCGATGCGCACACCCAGATCCGAAGCCGCCTGGGCGGCCTCGAGGGGATCCGGTGACATGTTATTCTCGCCGTCCGTCAGGAGGACAATGACGCCCGCGGATCCCGGCGCGGCCGGGACTCTTGATGGAGAGGGCGTGGCCAATGCAGCAAGCTCGCCTTCCATTCCGGTGCTACGGGCGATCAGTTCCAGCCCGGAGTGAATCCCGCTTGCCAGCGAGGTCCCCCTCTGTGGAGACAGGCGGTTAATGGCAGCGACCAGGTCGGCTTTGTTATTTGTAGGTGGAAGCACGGCGATCCCGCCATCGCTGAAGGCAACGACCCCCACCTGCACACCAGGCGGCTGGCTGTCCACAAAGCTCAGCGCCGCGATCCGAGCCGCCTCCATGCGCGTCGGCTGGATATCATCTGCAGACATGCTCCCGGAGACATCAAAGGCCAGTACGACCGTGCCCTCCACGCTTGGCAGGCTCACCGTGGATTGGGGCCGGGCCAACGCAAAGGTCATGACAGCCAGCGAGGACATGAAGAGCACGGGAGGGATATGCCTGCGCACGCCGGGGCCCTTGCCGGACACGGTTTGTGGAGCGCCGAAACCTCCCATCCCCGCCAGGGCGCGCCGCCGCCGCCGCTGGAGCAGCAGGTAGAGCGCCCCCAGGAAAGGGATAACCATCAACAACGGGAGCAGGGCCGGCCAGAGGAAAGACATGTTCATTTCCGGTTCATTTGCGGCGCTGCTCACGCAGCATTGCGAAACGCACAATGCTCCGCACCAGGTCATCTCCGGTGGAGAGCGGCATCACATCCACACCCGCGCGCTGGAAGGCAGTGCTCATCTCCTGCTCACGTTTTTTCGCCAGCTCCGTAAAGGCCCTGCGGAATTTCCGGTCGCGGGTGTCCACGTAGAGCTGCTCCCCGGTCTCGGCGTCCTCCATGATGAGCGGTCCCACATCGGGAAGATCCACCTCGCGCGGGTCCCAGAGCCGGATCGCAACTACTTCGTGCCGCTGGTTCAGCAGATTGAGCGGTTTTTCCCAACCGGGGATGCTGATAAAGTCGGACACCACAAACACCAGCGACCGCTTGCGCAGGGCATTGAGCGCCGCCCGCAGGAGGGGAGAAAGGTCGGTCATTGGAAGGCCTGAAAGGCGCGGCTGCTTCAGCAGGTCATTGGCCAGGCGCAGCACCTGGAGTCTGCCGGCTCTGGCGGGGAGAATGCGCTCCACCCCCCGACCGTAGAACAGGGCGCCAACGCGGTTGCCGTGCCGGGTCAGCAGTCTCGCAAAGGTGGTAACGAACTCCACCAGCTTGAGGCGTTTCTCACTGCCCGTCGTGCCAAAATCCACCGAGGGCGAGAGGTCCAGAAGGAACCAGGCCGTGATCTCGCGGTCTTCCACATACTGGCGGACGTATGGCACATCCATGCGGGCGGTGACATTCCAGTCTATGTAACGGATGTCATCTTCCGCCTGGTATTCGCGAAGGTCCGCAAAATCCACGCCATAACCGTAGAACAGGCTGCGATAATCCCCTTGCAGCAGTCCATCGAGGCGGCGAATGACCTGCCAGTCAAGCCGCTGCAGGATGCGTTCAGCTGTGGCTGCGGAGGTCTGCGCGTTCATGCATGGGAACCACTGGGAGCGGGATGCGCTCCATGACCTTTTTGAGCACATCATCCGGACTGACGTTATCAGAAAGCGCCTCATAGCTGAGTACAAGGCGATGCCGCATGACGTCCAGCGCCATATCCACGACATCCTGCGGAAGGGCATAATTTCGTCCGCGCACAAAAGCCAGGGCCCGGGCCGTCAGGATCAGGTTAATGGAGGCACGCGGGCTGGCGCCGAACATGATGTAGGGCTTCAACTGCGTCTGTCCCACCTGTTCCGGTGAGCGCGTGGCTGTGACCATGCGGACGGCATATTCGATGAGCGCCGGATCCACGTACACCTTGTCCACTTCCTTTTGCAGAGCCGTGAGTTCGTCCGTGGTCAGCACCTTCTGCACCGCCTGGAGCATCCCTGTCATGCGCTCCACGATCACAAACTCCTCGGTGGAACTGGGATAACCCACCAGCACCTTGAGCATGAAGCGGTCGACCTGGGCCTCCGGCAGCGCATAGGTTCCCTCGGTCTCGATCGGGTTTTGGGTGGCCAGCACGAGGAAAGGCACCGGCACTTTAAAGGTCTCCCGGCCGATGGTCACCTGTCGTTCCTGCATGACCTCGAGGAGAGCGCTCTGCACCTTGGCAGGCGCCCGATTAATCTCATCCGCCAGCAGGAGGTTGGTAAAGACCGGCCCCAAGGAGGTGTTGAACTCTCCAGATTTCTGGTTGTAAATGCGCGTGCCCACCAAATCGGCAGGCACGAGATCGGGCGTGAACTGGATGCGCTTAAACTCTCCGCCGATCGCCTCCGCCAGGGTCTTGATCGCCATCGTCTTGGCGAGCCCCGGCACACCCTCCACAAGGATATGTCCGCGGGCCAGCAATGCCACCACCAGCCGCTCCAGCAGGTGGTCCTGTCCTACGATGATCTTCTTGACCTCATAAAGTACACGTTCCATGGGTTTGCGGTTTTCATTTGGGTCCATTTGCCAACTCCCTTGCCGGTTCATGGGTTAGAAAGGTGGGGAACCGGCGCCGCCCACCGCCACGGTGATCGGCACGGCAAAGCCTATCCCCACGAAGAAGTTTTCCCTGGTGGGGTTGATAATCCCGGTGACGATGCCGATCACAAAGCCGTCCCGGTTGAGCAGCGGTCCGCCGGAATTCCCTGGGTTCACGGCCGCGTCCACCTGGATCAGCCCTTTGAGCTCGATATCGCTGCCGGTGGGCTGGAAAGAACGGTTAAATCCGGAGATCACTCCAGCGCTCATGGAACTGTACAAGCCGAAGGGATTCCCCACAGCATAGGCCTCGTCCCCGATGCGCATCGAGCCGGGGTTCCCGAGGACGGCCGGCACTACGACAGGCGGCAGCTTCCCGGGCTGCAGCAGTGCAATATCGTTTTCCGGCTGGCTGGAAACCACCTCCGCATCTGATTCTGTGCCATCCGCAAAGGTGACTTTAATGGTATCTGCCCCTGCCACCACGTGCAGGCTTGTCAGGATGCTGCCGGTCTGGTCAACGACGACGCCACTGCCCAGCCCAAAGTCGTCCTTCTGCCCCTTATGCGGGCTACGGGTCTGGATGAGCACCAGCGAGGGCTGGATGATCTTGTAAACCTGGGCGGAGTAAGCAGGCGCAGGGGTGGCGGAGGCCATCGCAGAAGCGATGCTCTCGTTAACGTATTCCCCCGTTAATTCATGCGGCCGGATCGCCAGCCAATAAAAGAGCAGAAAGGCCATAAAAGCACCCGCGGCGCTAATCACGTAAGGCAGGACATTCCGAACGCCTGTGCGCAGGCGCTGCCAGCGTTTATTTTTCGACTGAAGGCTGGGGTCCGTGGGATTTTCCATTTACTCCAACACTAAAGTTATACAGCCGCCTTTCCGGAATTCAGCTAAAAGGGCGGTCCACTTTCTTCATCCCATCAGGCGAGGATGAATCACTATATCAATTCTTCTTTAATGGCGGATGAGTAGCCCTGCGGTACGAAGGTACTCATGTTCCCCTATTGATGCAGCGTGGTCTGTAAATATTTCCTCTCAAATTGACAGCCCGCCGAAACCCGGCGGGCTGTCATAGGGAAATCAATGGATTTCAGTTCCCACAAGGCGGCACATTTCGCCAGTTCGCCGCCACGTCATTGACGTAAATCATGTAGCACCATGTAGGACTTAAGTAATATCTCCAAACCAGAAGAAGAATATAAAATATAAACGGGTCTGGTTTTAGAGGCAGGCGGGAGACCCAGAATCAATGCCATGGAGTGCCAATGACCAGGATCCTGGTGGTCGACGATGATGATATGACTGTGCGCCTGCTCGAATACGCCTTCCGGCAGGACGGCTATGAGGTCCACTCGGTTCTGGACAGCCTGCAGGCGGTCTCCAACGCATGCTCCTTCCAGCCCCACCTGATCATTCTGGACATCATGATGCCGGACAAGGATGGCTTCCAGGTTTGCCGGGAACTACGCGCACAGCCCACCCTCAAGAATACCTGCATCGTCTTTCTGACCGGGGTCGGGGGAATGACCAACCAGTTGACCGCCTTTGAGGCAGGGGCCAGCGCTTTCATGACCAAACCCATACATTCCAAAGAATTCAGGAAGAAGATACGGTCTCTGGCCGGGTAGAAACGATGTCATTCCGAGGTCTGGCCCGGTGGGCCAGACCGAATCAGTCCCAGTCTCCCCGGAGGATCATTACTTCTGTTTGACCACATCATCCGTCTTACGACTTCGATAACATCCCCTCAATTCACTGTATAATTTAATCCTCCCGAATGACCACGGTCCCTGCAGGGAGAATTTCCGGGACGATTGAAGGAGTATTCATGCGCGAAACCATGCTGACGGATGAACAAGCCCGTTTCCTGCGCGAGGAGAAGGAATCCCTGGCAGAAATCCGGCTCGCGCTGTCCGCCCTGGAGGTCTCACGCGAAGACTTGAATACCCTACAAAAAGCCATTCTCCAGCTCGATGAACTGTTCCTACTTGTGGTGGTGGGAGAGTTCAATGCCGGCAAGAGCGCGCTGGTCAATGCCCTGCTGAGGGAGAAAGTGCTGAAGGAAGGAGCCACACCCACCACCTCACGCGTGACGCTCGTCAAATGGGGAGAGCGCCCCGCCGAGGAAATGGTGGATGAGGGCTTCGCCATCTACACCTATCCCCTACCCCTGCTCACAGAGCTGAATATTGTGGATACGCCGGGCACCAACGCCATCATCCGCCACCACGAACGGTTGACGGACGAATACGTTCCACGCAGCGACCTCGTGCTGTTCATCACTTCCGCCGATCACCCCATGACCGAGAGTGAGCGCCAGTTCCTCGAGCGCATCCTTCAGTGGGGCAAAAAGGTCGCCTTCGTTCTGAACAAGGTGGATATCATCGAGGATGAAAAGGTGCTGGGCGAAGTGTTCACCTTCGTACTCAAGCACTCCACTGCCGTCCTCGGGAATACTCCCGAGTTCTTTCCCGTCTCTGCAAAGCTGGCTCAGCGCTCTCTCATAGAAACAGATCCTGAAAGGCGCACCCAACTGCGCACGGCCAGTCGCCTGGATGACCTGGAGCGCTTTATCACTGCCACACTGGATGACCAGGCGCGGCTGGAGCTTAAGCTTGGCAACCCGTTGGGAGTCGCGGAAAAGCTGATCGCCCAGACCGCGGAAGCGAATACTGCCGAGGCCGAAGCGATGGAAGACGACCGCAAGACCACCGAGTCGCTTGAAACCACCGTCCGCGATTATGAACGCGACCTGCAGGCCGAGCTCGCGCCCCGCATCGCCGAGGTGGAGAACATCCTCCACCGCCTCGAACAGCGCGGCCTGGATTTCTTCGATGGCACCCTGCGCCTCACCAACATCCAGAATCTGGTGCGCGGCAACGTGGTACGCGCCCGCTTCGAACAGCAAGTCCTGGCCGATGTCCCTCAGCGCATCGAGGACCAGGTCCACCGGCTCATCGATTGGATGGTGCAAAAGGATCTGACCGAGTGGCAGCGCGTTATGAGCTTCGTCCAACAGCGCCGCGCCCTCAATTTTGGACACATCGTCGGCGAAGGCATCGAGCCCCGCGAGATCCGTCGCCGTGAGCTGATCGATTCCATGGGCAAGACCGTCTCGCACATCATCGAGAGCTATGACCGGGATCGCGAGGCCAGTCAGTTGGCCGCCCAGGTGGAAAGCGCCGTGGCTCAGACCGCCCTCCTTGAGGTCGGTGCAGTGGGCCTTGGCGCCCTCGTGACCGCCGCAGTCCTCTCCTCCAGCCTGGATATTACCGGCATTGTCGCGGCCAGCACCATGGCCGTTCTGGGTTTCTTTGTGATCCCCTACAAGCGCAAACAGGCCAAGGATGATTACAAGAAGAAGATGTCCGATCTGCGGACCCGGATGAACGACACCCTCACGACCCAATTCAATGCTGAGGCGCAGGCGGCCGTCACACGATTGAAAGAGGGCGTGAACCCTTATATTCGCTACATCCGCTCCGAACGCGAGCGCATCGAGCGTACACGGTCGGTGCTGGAAGACCTCCGCCAAAAGCTTTCCGCCCTGCGCGCCCGCAGCCGGTCCGTCATTTCGCACAAGTCTCAACCCAGCTGACGCGGCAGA
>CAYMQX010000179.1:0-6590 GCA_964392495.1 uncultured Anaerolineaceae bacterium | reverse complement strand
TTGTTAACCTCGGTTAATAATATTTACAGCCGCCCATTGGCGGATATATTCAGACTCATAGAAAAAGACCCCTGGCAGACTTACTCGCGAGGGGAAATCCACGTGCGAATGTCCAAACCAACTGCCCGGAGGCAGGGAAAGTCAAGTCCAACAGGAGAATTCTAGCAGGACAAGTGGAATTTGTCAAAGCCCGCGCACCTGACGTTTACGTTTTTCCAATAGGAGATCGTACCGCAGTTGCCGGTCACCGATGGATTTTTGAAGGCTTTTCCGGCGGGAATCCTCCGTTTCGGCGGCCAATTGCTTCTTGAGGACGGCGATCTCCTGTAGAAGTGTAAGCTCCTCGGGGACCAGACCTGCGTTCTTCAGCATGGAATAGGCCATGCGCAGCTCCTCGGGGGTCTCGAACCAGGCGTCCAGGTCGAGGGGTTTCCCCTTACCTGGGAGGTCGGAGAACTCACCGCGTTCCATGGCTTCCTTGATCATGGCTTCGACTGCTTGATGCAGGGACATGCTTCTCTCCCGAACTTTCCGTGAGGTCATGGACGCCGCCGGGTCCTGAAATCTTTCCCCGGCGACAGGAGCAGTATCCTGTGGAACTGACCCCAGTCGGGTCCTGCTTAGGGATTGCTGGCGCAGCGGAATCCCAGTGAAGACCAGAAGTTCTGTTTCTCCACCCCGGATCCATGGCCGCGCAGGGTGATAAACAACTCGCCATCATTCGGATTGGAATTAAAACTGGAGCCGCGATACACATGGACCGCGCCGGTCTCCGGACCACCCGGGTTGGAAGCGGGGGAGGAAGCAAAATAGGTGGGGGAGTACCAATCTGAGACCCACTCGCTTACATTGCCTGCCATATCAAACGCGCCGAAGGGACTGGCGCCTTCGGGAAATGCACCGGCCTGGGTGGTCCAGTCCCCGGGCTGCGAAAGGGCACAGGCTGGTTCAGCCAGGCCTTCGGGATGATAGGGAGAAGAAGCAGTGCTGCTCGTGCAGCCCAGGGGAGGCAGGTTTACGTTTTCAGTAGTCTGGAAATTTCCCCAGGGGAACATGCGCCCGTCGCTGCCGCGGGCGGCTTTTTCCCATTCGGCTTCGGTGGGCAGTCGGCGCCCGGCCCACAGGCAGTAGGCGGAGGCCATTTCCCAGTTTACATACGCGACCGGGTGTTCCGCATAATCAGGATTGTTATATATCGGCATGTACTCATCGCTATTGTGTCCCGCCTGCGGAGCTGTTTCCGCGCAGCCCCCGGAGGCGACGCATTTTTTATATTGACCAATGGTCACCTCGGTGCGGTCGATCCAGTAGGCATCCAGAAAGACGCTATGAGCGGGCTCGTCGTCTGAAGTATCCAGTTTAACCATGAACCAATCCAGGGGTGAGTCTTTGGTCGATGCAGATTGGCGCAACTGCTCAACCAGGGTTGTTGTGCCGCCCATGAGGAAGTCGCCGGCGGGAACGTAAACCAGGACCATGCCATCCGTTCCTGTGATTTTGGAGCCCACGCCGAGGGTGGGGATGGGAGTCGGCGGGACAGGGGTGAAAGTGGGGGTGGATGTGGGAGGTGCGGTGGGCGGAACGGTGGTGGGAGAGGTGGCGGGGACGGGAGTCGCCTTGGGCGTCGTGCAGGAAACCAGCAGCACAGCGAGGCCAAGAACCAGCCAGGCATATCTTATTTTCATATTCCCTCCGGTTTCGATGGTGGGAGCCCCGCACAGAATTCCGGCGGCTCCAATGGATCATTGAGGGAGGCTGCCCCTCTTATTTCGGATTATGCCATGACTCGGCAAGGCTAACATAACAATCACCTTTCACTCCCCGGGAGGGTGATGTAAACGTTATTCCTATTCGACAATTCCGATATTAATTGACATCCATGCGCCTCTCATGTACACTTCCGGCATGAATATCGATCTCGACCTTTACCGGCATGAAGTGCGCGTCTCTTCCGAGCCGCTGGTGCGGCTCTCGGCGATCGATATCCCTCCGGAGCATCCGCGCCGGACCTTTGTGTTCCTGCACGGGTTCGGGGGGCAGGCCGTGCAGTGGCAATACCAACTCCAAAAGTTCTCACTGCAAAACAGGGGGATCGCGCTGGACCTGCGCGGGCACGGACTCTCGGACAAGCCCTCCAATGGTTATGAGATGGAGTGCATTCTGGAGGACCTGGCGCGGGCGTTGGAGGTCCTTAAGGTCACGGAACAATTCGTGCTGGTGGGACATTCCTTCGGAGGAGCGGTGGCTGCGGAATATGCGTCGCGGCATCCGGAGCGGGTGGAACGGTTGGTGCTGATCGCCACGGCGGGCGAGTTCAAGCTGAACGCCTTTTACCGATTGGGGCTGCACCTGCCGAACTGGTCACTGCGGATCTTCGGGCTGTTCACGCGTTCCTGGCTCTCTGCCCCGCCGCATGCGCTCAAACCGTTCTACCTGAAGAATCTCTCCCGCTGGAAGGGCTGGGATTTGTTCCCTTCGCTGAATGTGCCCACGCTGGTCATTCGCGGGCGGCGCGACCAGGTCTTCGAGCGGCCCTTCTTCGAGCGGGTGGCGGCTTCCATCCCCGGAGCGCAGGATGTGGATGTGGGCGGCTCGGGTCATATGGTGATGCTGGAGAGGCATGAGGCGGTGGACCGGGCGATTGAGCGCTTCCTCTCGGACGAGACGCAGACCTTCTGGCGGGAGAACGAGAGGCAGGCCAAAAAGAAGCTGCCCCGTGCCGGAGTCCCTGTCCAACGGATCTGGCTGCGACACTACGAGGCAGGGGTGCCTTATACAGTGGCGGTACCGAATATCCCGGTACATCATCTGCTGCGGTCGGCAGTGCGGCGTTTCCCCCTGCGCCCGGCGCTGCTCTTCGAGGGAGCGCGGTTCTCCTACCGGAGGCTGAACCATGAGGTGAATCGCCTGTCGAACGCGCTGCTTGGTCTGGGGGTCGGGGAAGGGGCGCGGATCGTCCTGCTGCTGCCCAACGTGCCGCAAGTGGTGATCGGGTTCTATGGCGTTATGAAAGTGGGAGGAACGGCGGTCTTTATTCCGCCGATGACAGAGCCGGGTGAACTGGTGCGACAGGCCAGGGAAGTCGAAGCTTCAGTGTTGATCACGCTGAGCGACTGGGCCGGGTTGGCAGCGCAGCTCCAAAAAGAGGCCTCCATCCCGCACGTCGTCCTGACCGACCCGGCGGAGTATCTGATCTTCTACAAGAACTGGATCTCGCGCTGGCGCAACCGGGGAAAGCGGATGCCGAACCTGATCTCATGGCGGCGGTGGATGCGCGGACAGAGCCGGCATTCACCCTCCATTCAGGTGGCGCCGGATCAACTGGCAGTCATCCAATACACGGGCGGGACCACGGCCGCGGCGCGCGGGGTGATGCTCTCGCACAGGAATCTGGTGGCCAATGCGCTGCAGACCCGTCACTGGATGCCCGAGGCCGTGGAGGGCCGGGAGCGGTTCTTGTGCGCGGTGCCCATCTTCCACAGCTACGGGCTGACGACGGCCATGAATGTACCGGTCTCGCTGGGTGCAGCCATGGTGCTGAAGGCACGCTTCCAGATCGCGGATGTGATGAAGGGCATCCGGGCTAACCGTCCCACGATCTTCCCGGGCGTGCCAAGTATGTACGTGGCGATCAACAATTTCCGCGGGGCGCGCAAGTATGGGATCCGCTCGATCAAGGCCTGCATCAGCGGGTCGGCGCCGCTGCCCGTGGAGGTGCAGGAGGTCTTCGAGAAGCTTAGCCGCGGACGCCTGGTGGAGGGGTATGGCCTGACGGAGGCCTCCCCGGTGACACATGCCAACCCGCTGAATGGAGAACGCCAACTGGGAAGCATCGGTGTTCCCCTGCCTTCCACGGAAGCCGTGGTCGTAGACCTGCCAAGCGGGAGGAAAGAGGTCAAGCCGGGGCAGATCGGTGAACTGGCGGTACGAGGTCCGCAGGTCATGATGGGCTACTGGAAAGATCCCGAGGCCACGCGCCGGGTCCTGATGGAGGATGGCTGGCTGTTGACAGGCGACGTGGCGCAGATGGACGAGGAGGGCTATTTCCGCATCATTGCCCGCAAGGCCGACCTGTGGTATCCTGCCAAGCCGGGAAAGCCAGCCTTCCCGCGCGACATTGAGGAAGTGATCTACGAGATCCCGCAGGTGAAGGAAGCCGCCGTGGTGGCGGTGGCGGGGCGGCCGCTGGCATTCGTGATCGCGGATGGGGAGCGGCCCAGCCCGGAAGCGGTGATTGCGTACTGCAAGCGCAGGCTGCCGCCGTATCTTGTGCCGCGCTTCGTGATCTTCATGGATGATTTTCCACGCACCTTCATCGGAAAGGTGCTGAGACGAGAGCTTGCCAAACGTTATGAGAAATATATCGCTGCCGCCGAGTGAACCGTTCGCCCTGCCGGCCGAGGCCAACTCGGTGAGCAGGGGAAAGGGCGCGCCGGTGATCCTCATCCACGGGATGGCGGCCTCCCTGCATGACTGGGATGAGCTGATCCCCGCATTGACAGGAGCGGGCTATTCGGCGCATGCCCTCGACCTTCTCGGCCATGGGCAGAGCCCCAAGCCGGATGCCCGGCTCTACCGGATCGAATGGCTGTATGATCACCTGAGCGCATGGATCGATTCATTGGCGCTGGTGGAGCCGGCTGTACTGGTGGGACATTCGCTGGGGGGGTACCTGGCAATGGAAGCTGCACTGCGCCGGCCTGAAAGCGTACGGTCACTGGTGCTGGTGGATCCTTTCTACCGCAGGGAACAGCTTCCGGCGTTGATGAGATTCTCCTATCGGAAGCCAGCGGTGAACATGGCGGTGATCGAACGCCTGCCGGAATGGATGCTGCGTATTGTTATCGATGCGGCGAGCCTTTCCATGGGGCACAGCCAGGGAGGAATGCATGCCCTGCCCGAGCATGTGAGGCTCCAGACAACACTGGATTATAAACGCACGGCGCCGGGTGTCTATCACCTGCCCAATACCATCGAGGACTTGACGCTGCGTGCGGAGGAGATCCAACAGCCGACGCTGCTGGTCTGGGGAAAACGTGATCCCACGCTTAAACCGGCCTCATTCACGGATCTGGCCGCGAGGCTTCCGGATGTGCGCCCGGCGATACTTGCAGGGGGGCACGTCCCGCACCAGGCGCAGGCGGGAGAGTTCAATGCGTTGGTACTGGAGTTCCTGAAGAGCCTGCGCAGCCCGGCTTGAAATTTCTTTAACATTTGCGAGGGGGATTCTTTAAGGAAGTGATTCTCATCCGCCCCTTGAAATGATAAAACAGATATGCTAGAATAAGTTATGCATCGCCAGATGTGCTAGGGGACCAGGAATTAACCCCCACATATGGCGGTGACATTTGTTCTAAATATGGAGCGGCCTCGAGATGCGGTGTCCCTATTGCCATGACGATCACTCCAAGGTACTGGATACCTCTCACGACGGGCATGGCGGGATCCGCCGGCGCCGCGAATGTCTCAAATGCGGACAGCGATTCACCAGTTATGAACGGGCCATCCTCTCCACGCCCCTGATCGTCAAGCAGGATGGGGCGCGCGAGGACTTTGACCGTGAAAAGCTGGCGCGGGGGGTACGCATCGCCTGCGCCAAACGCCCGGTCTCGGCGGCCGATATAGAGCGCCTGGTCGGGCAGATCGAGGCGCAGCTTCAAAAGATGGGCAAGGCTGAGGTCTCGTCGCGCGTCGTGGGGGACCTTGTCATCAATGGGTTGAAAGGACTGGACCAGATCGCCTATATCCGCTACGCAATTGTCTATCTGCAGCTGGACGACCTGCACGCGCTCCGGGACGAGATAGACCGGTTGCTTGAAAGCTGACCACAGGCAGCGGCGTTCCCCGTGAGGAGCGTTTGACTGCCTGTTTTCATTACTGCCCGTGATCCTCCGGACAACGCCTTTTCCGGGGGGGGGCAGGCTGCGAGTGACAGAAAACTTTAGAATGACAAGCCCACAGGAGTCTCTCATGGTCATAAAAACGTCTGCATCCAACAAGAACAAACACGGGCTGCTGCCAACGCCGCCCATGCCCAAAAACCTGCCCAAGGCGCAGTTGACCGGGAATGCCCGCCAGGTGCTGCTCAAACGCTATGTGCGCCGCGACGACGACGGCAAACCGGGCGAGACGGTGGAGGAGATGTTCTGGCGCGTAGCCTGGCATATTGCGAAAGTGGAGGAAGCCTGGAACGAGGACGTGCAGGGACAGGCGGTTGTTTTTTATCACCTCTTGAGCAGTAAGAAGTTCTTTCCGAACTCGCCAACTTTCACCGGGGCGGGGACGCCGCTGGGTCAATTGGCGGCCTGTTTTGTGCTGCCCATTACCGACGATATGGGCCGCGACAGCGCAGGCATCTTCCAGACACTGCGCGACGCGGCGTTGATCCAACAAACCGGCGGTGGAAACGGCTTCTCCTTCTCGCGGCTGCGACCGCATGGGGCGCTGGTGAAGTCCTCGGCAGGCCAGGCCACAGGTCCGGTCGGATTCCTGAGAGTCTACGATCATGCCTTCGGCGAGATCGCCCAGGGAGGCACGCGGCGCGGCGCGAACATGGGTGTGTTGCGCGTGGACCATCCGGACGTGGAAGA
>CAYMQX010000178.1:0-6614 GCA_964392495.1 uncultured Anaerolineaceae bacterium | reverse complement strand
TTGGGGCTCATCCTCTGGTTCATCCTCATGTACGCATTCATCGCGGCGGTTACAGTGCGCGACCCCAAACCGCCTCTTGAAAATGGATTAAGCGGCGGCTGGCTATTACTCGTGGTATCCACCCAATCTATTTCTGTTACTGGTGCGAACATTGCCGATCATTTTGGAATATGGGCCGAACCGATGCTTTTCCTCACGCTGGCCACGTTCCTGCTCGGTTTCATGCTGTATATCCTCGTGATCTCCCTGATCTTTTATCGTTTCACCTTTTTAAAATTCAAGCCTGAGGAAATGACGCCGCCCTACTGGATCAACATGGGCGCCATGGCGATCACCACCCTGGCAGGGTCCATACTTATCCTGGAAGCGAACCGCTGGGCGGTGATACAGGACATCCTGCCATTTCTGAAGGGCATCACACTATTCTTTTGGGCGACCGCCACCTGGTGGATCCCGCTGCTTGTGATCCTGAGCGTTTGGCGGCATGTCTATAAACGCATCCCGCTCGCATACGAACCCTCCTACTGGGGATTGGTCTTCCCTCTTGGCATGTATACGGCCTGCACGTATCAATTTGCCAAAGCGCTGGAGCTTGACTTTCTGCTCCTCATACCCCGCTATTTCATTTTTATTGCCATGTTGGCATGGCTGGCAGTGTTCACCGGTTATATTCGTCAATTAAAAAGGAAGATTTTCGGACGCCCCGTGCAAGGATTCTGATATGGACTCGCAGAGAACGATCGCAGGTATCCGGTCAGTGGGGTTTGTCCCGACCCGCGTCCTCGGCCTGATGGCGATCCTGGCCTGCTTTGGGATGGGCTGCAGGCCAAGATCCAGCATCCCGCTTCCCCAAAATGATCCCAATCCGAGCATTGAGGCGCCGTCAACATTTGAGGGGACGATCTTCCGCGACGACTTTTCAGGTCATTTGAGTCCGGAATGGAAATGGCAGGATGAAGAACCCTCACGCTATCAGATCACTAATGACGGCTGGTTGGAAATTACAGGCGGAGACAGGAGCGTATTGACCGATGGACAACAGGCCAACCTGCTGTGGATCGACCTGCCGGAAGGCGATTTTGAAATCCTGCTCCATTTGAGATCCCGACCGCTCTTTGATTTCCAGCAGGCAGGACTGCTTATTTATCAGGACCCCGAAAATTATCTCTCGCTCACTCGTGGATATTGCATGGAATGTGTGCTGGGCGGTGAGGGCGTTTTCCTGGAATACAGTTCCAACGGAGACCAGGGAAGATTTACGGCTGCCATCAGCGCCAGCGATCTGTATCTGATACTGGTCGTCGAACAGGGAATTGTCAGCGCCTACTATGCCATTGAGGAGAACCAGCGGCAGCACCTGGCAAGTATAAAAAATACCTTCATCCTTGAGCGCGCCGCCTTGAGTGTGACCAATGACAGTGTATGGGATGAGGGCTACGACATTGTTGGGAGTTTCGATTATTTCGAGATCCGACGCCCCACACATTTCACACCAAAGCCCACACCCATATTCTTTCAGCAAGCCTGAGAGGACAACGCGGCCTTTTGGCCTTATCCAAAAGGCTCTTGATGACCGGAGCGGTGCAAGACCATCAGCCAATCCATGCAGATGACATATTTCATCACTCCAGATCAGACTGTGGCAGAGGTGGTTCAGAAGTATCCCGAAACCATCCCTGCCTGGATCGCGCTTAACACCGGGTGCCTTGGCTGTCACCTGATGCGATTCTGTTCACTCGAGTATGTCGCTGAGATCTACAAAATGAGATTGGAAACGCTGATTAAGGATCTGGAAAAAACGATCCGCATATAACGCATCGATCCCGGGTGACCTGCTCTGGTGGAATCTACCGATGACCTCGACGAACACAAGGGACCTGCCAGGGTCAAAGGCGCTGGTGGGCTGGCAAGGGCGAATGGAACGGGGGGGAAAGCCAAAAGGCTACTGGTCCTGCTGAAATGGGAACTCCGAGGGGAGATTGAGCGTCGAAGAAATGACACCGTGCACTGCTGTGCATAAAGGAAACTCCATATGAAAATGGCAAGATTTCTCACAGTGATGATCTGTGTGGGAATCGCGCTGCTGTTCCTCGGTTCCTGCGGGCAGCGTGTGACCACCTTCAGCGCCACGGGGAATGAAACGTCCAAACCGACGCCCATGCACACGCGCATGTTATCGTCTGAGATCAGCCTGCCGGATGCTGACATGACCATGACGCCAAGTCCTGAAGGAGGAAGTGAGCACGGGCATTTTTCGAACATGGGAGATGTTCGAGCCTTGCAAGAATGAAAGCTTGCGCTTTATGCCGTTTGTGATATAAATCGGAGTGCCGGCCACCAGGGTGCCCCCCTCACCCTGATGGCCGGTATTTTTTTTCCCGGAGGGGGATTGGGTATAATCTCGGGCAATCAACATGCGGACAGTATGGCTTCGTTTGCGGCATTATTTTGATATCGCGGATGCGCCGCGGCGCTGGTTTTTGGATTCAGTACTCCTGCCGTTCGCGCTTACGCGGGCGATCTGGGTGTTGGTGGGGTATTTCGCCTACGGTAATTACGTGACCAATCCCAGCTATGAGAAATATTACAGACAGGGTTACTTCCTCACCAAATATTTCATCCTGGATATCTTCGCCCGCTGGGATGCACGTTGGTATCTCTCGATCATCCGGGATGGCTACCAACCCTCGGCGGAACTGACGCAGTATTACAGCAACCTGGCGTTCTTTCCGCTTTATCCATATCTGGTGAAGAGCCTCGGATGGCTGGGCCTGGAACTACCGAACGCTGTTTACATTACAGTGGGGTTGGCGCTCTCGAACCTGTTGTTCATCCTGGCAATGGCGCTGTTCTACCGTCTGGTCGCGAGGGAGCTGGGCTTTGGGGCGGGTGCGGCAGCCCGCGCGCTTGGGTTGATCTTTGTTTTTCCGGCGGGTTTTTTCTTTGCGAGTTTCTACACCGAAAGCCTTTTTCTCTTTCTTGCAGTGTTGGGGTTCACATTTGCGCTGCGGGAGAACTGGGCGGGCGCGGGGATCACCGCGGCCCTGGGGGTGCTGACACGCTCGCAGGGTGCCGCGCTTTTGCTGGCGCTCGCCTGCTTGTACATGGAGAAGAGGAATTGGCGTGTGGGGGAGGTGCGGTTCTCCGCGGCCTGGTTCTTGCTCGCACCGCTGGCGCTGGCCGCGCATTTCTTCCAACTCTACCGGATTTCGGGGAGGCCACTGGCGGTCTTTGATGCCATGTCGGCGTGGGGGAGGATCAGCCTGTATAACCTGTCTGAGCCGCTCCGCAACCTGCAATCTCCCAGGCTGGACGTCTTCAAGATTGATCTTGTGCTGTTCGTGCTCTTCCTGGCATGCAGCCTGTATGTGCTGTGGAAGTGGAGATGGAAGGCCTTCGGAATCTTTGCCCTGCTGATGTGTTTCCTGCCGGTCTATACGGGGCTGCTGATCTCGGTCTCGCGGTACATGGCGGTCATCTTTCCGGTGTTCATCCTGCTGGGGGAAAAGCTGGAGGATCGCCGCGCGTATGGGGGGCTTCAGGCGCTGTGGTTCGCACTGCAGGTGATCTATTTTTCGGGGTTCGTGAATTATTACTGGATCGCGTGAGGAGAGGCCGCTCTTCCTTGCCAATCCCCCCTGCCTCGGTTATGCTTGCGGGCGGGAGTGGTTAGGTCCCGGTGGGCTTCCTGGTCTTCAAAACCTGTGGCGGGTCGCGTTGCGGGCCGCGGTGGGTTCGACTCCCATCCACTCCCGCCTGTAATGCTGCTCTACATGACAAGCCAAGGCGGCTTGATTCCTGGAAGAAGTGCGAACCCATTCGCCACGGCTGCCAGGTGGATAAAGGTGTAAATGACATTCCCCGAACCCGAAGTACTGCATAACCTGGTCCGAAGCGTTTTTCGGATCGATGATATTACACTGGGCGATCCGCGTGAGTGGATCGTGCGCTACCGCGGCCAACTGCTGGGGGAAGACTCGGCGGCAGCCTATGACCAACTGGCGGAGGCAGTGAGGCCGTACGGCATTACGCCGCTGTTCCGCCGGGATGGGGCCACACAGGTGGTGCTGCTGGTCCCAACGCAGCCCAACCCGAAGCCCGCGCGCCCGTGGATCAATATAGTGCTGTTCCTGCTGACGGTGTTCAGTGTGATGCTGGCGGGGGCGAGACCCTCGGAAGCCATGCCAGCGGATACGCTTGGGCAGATCACCCTGCTGCTGCGGAGCATCCTGACTGGCTGGCCGTTCGCGCTAAGCCTGCTGGGGATCCTGCTGGCACACGAGTTCGGACATTATCTGATGAGCCGGTACCACAAGACGCCGGCAACGCTGCCGTATTTTATCCCGCTGCCGTTCAGCCCGCTGGGAACGCTGGGGGCGGCGATCGTAATGCAGGGAACGCCCAAAAATACGCGCACACTGTTCGATATCGGCGTGGCGGGTCCGCTGGCGGGACTCGTGGTGGCGATCCCGGTATTATGGATCGGGCTGTCAATCTCGACGCTGGGACCGGTGGACGATGCCATCTATCCTCCGCTGAAAGCCGGGGAGCAGGCTTTCTGCGATGCCACGACGCACCTGTCAGACGGGAGCTACACCTGTGCGACGGATAACTCTCTGGAGGGCAATTCCCTGCTCTACCTTGGGATGAAGTACCTGCGCTTTGGCGAACTGCTGCCCGCGCCCGCAGAATTTAGCGGACAATCACCCATCGCTTACTGGCTGCGTTATTTTTTCACGGGGGGCCCAATCCCGCTGGGAGGGAAAGATGTGTTCATCGACCCGGTAGCCTTTGCAGGTTGGGCGGGTTTGTTGGTGACAGCACTGAACCTGCTCCCCGCCGGGACACTGGACGGCGGGCATGTGGTGTACTCTCTGTTCGGTGAGAAGGCGGGCAGGGCCTTCCCGTTCATCCTGCTGTTCCTGGTGATGTTCGGATTCTTCTGGACGGGTTGGTGGCTGTGGGCGGTGCTGCTCCTGTGGCTGGGCCGGGTCCATGCGCAGCCGCTGGACCAGATCACCACACTTGACCCGAAGCGCAAGGCGCTGGCAGCGGCGATGATGGTCATCTTTGTGCTGGTCTTTGCGCCGGTGCCTTTTGTGACCTTCTGAACCGATGAAAGGGCTTCTTTTTTTTAGTCTGCTGCCGTTCCTGATCGTAACGGCCTGTGCCCCGGTCACTGCGCCGGTGGTACGGACGGCGGTCCCGAGCATGACTGCGGTCTCCACGCCGACCATCCAGACTGCCGGAAGCCCCTTGCAGAAATATGAGCCGGACTTGAAGGGCCTGACCCTGCAGGTCTGGCATCCGTGGTTCGGGACGGACGCCCGGTTGTTCGAGTTGATGGTGGAGGAGTTCAACAACAAGAATCTCTGGGGGTTTAAGGTGGCGGCCACAGGGCAGGTCAATTACAGCATGCTGTATACCAATGTGACCGCGGCACTGCCCACTGCAGACCGCCCCAATATGGTCATTGCCCTGCCGGAGCAGGCGCGCGTGTGGGACGCAAATGGCTTTGTGGTGGACATGACGCCCTATGTGAATGACCCGGTCTACGGATGGACGTCAGAGGAGGTGCGGGATATCCCGCAAGTATTCTGGTTGCAGGATGCGGCGGGGGAAAGGCGGGTGGCTCTGCCGTTCCAGCGCTCAGCGCGCTTCCTGCTGTGGAATAAGACCTGGGCAGCGGAACTGGGGTTTTCCGGACCACCCATGGAGGCTACGGAATTCAGACAGCAAGCCTGCGCCGCGACAAGGGCGATGACGGCAGATCCCGACCCGGAGAAACACGGACTGGGCGGGTGGATGGTGGACACGGATCCGATGACGGCGCTTTCCTGGCTGCGCGCCTTTCAAGGAGGGGTGCAGGAGGGGGAAGGCTACCGCTTCATGACTCCAAACAACATCGAAGCCTTCAAGTTTTTACGTTCGCTTCAAGAAGAGGGGTGCGCCTGGGTGTCGCGCGAGGGCGTGGATCCGGCCCATGCCCTGGCAACGCGTAAGGCCCTCTTTATCACCGCCGACCTGGGCCAGTTCGCAGAGGTGTCGCGGGTCTTTGCGGTAGAAAATAACAAGGATGACTGGGTTGCCCTGGCCTTCCCAGGACAGGATAACCGGGCGCTGGAGATATACGGTTCCTCACTGGTGATGCTCCAGGGGGGGGAGCCTGCCCAACTGGCAGCCTGGCTCTTCATGGACTGGCTGCTCTCGCCGGAGAACGATGCTCGAAGTGCAAAAACAACGGGGCTCTTTCCGATCCGCAGTTCCTCGCTCCTCTTGCTGCAGGATTATGCTGCAAGCCACCCGCGCTGGGAGCAGGCGCTGGAAATAATTCCGCAAGGCGATATCCAGCCGCAGTTGGGTTCCTGGCGCAAAGTGCGTGTGATGCTGGGGGATGGCTTCACCCAGATGTTCCGGGTCAGCCTGCCAAGCGGACAGGTGGCAGCGGTACTGGCGCAAATGGAGTCCACAGCCAACGATCTCAACCGGTAAGCATGGAGCCCTGGTATCACATTCCCGGCGACATGGTAATCAAAATATTGTGGGCTGTCCTGAGTGGAAGGCGGCGCGATCTGCGGCTGGATGCCCGGGCTTGTATCCGCGGCTTCCGGCCG
>CAYMQX010000177.1:0-6617 GCA_964392495.1 uncultured Anaerolineaceae bacterium | reverse complement strand
TTGTACCCGGGGGAGGAATTGTTTCCGTATTGTTAAATTCAAAAAGATCAGGATCTCTCAAACACTCCCTCCTCCCAGGGTCCCTGCAGCCCCGGCATACCCGTCCCTCGCATTCATCCTCCTCTCCTCCTGCGACCCCATCCCCAAATAAAGCCTTTCCCCTTTTTGGTCTTACGCTCTTTTCGTGTGTTTCGTGTCCTTCGTGGTCCTCCTCTCCTCCTACGACCCCGTCCCCGAATAATGCCTCAACCCAAATTGCCACACCCGGTAGGCGAGGCAGAGGAACACCCCCGCCACCACAGGGCCCAGCCAGACGAGCGCGCCCACGTCCCGCCCCAGCAGGTGGCTGGCCGGGTAGAAAGACACGAAGCCGTAAGGCACCACCCAGGTCAGCAAAATGCGGATGCCCTGATGGTAGATGTTGAGGGGGTAGCGGGCAAACTCGTTCAGGTTGAAGACCACCTGCGTCACCGGTATCGACTCGGTCAGCCAGAAGGCGGTGGTGGCGGTCATCAGGTTCAGCGCGATGAAGATCAGCCCCCCGCTCAGCACGCTCACCGCCAGGTACAGCAGGTTCTGCGCCGAGAATGGGATGCCCAGCTTCTGCATCGACACCCCGATCAAAAGCCCCCCCGTGATGAAGTTCCCCAGTCCGTCGTGACAGAAGCGGTCCGCCAGCAGGTGGAACAGCGGGTCGATGGGCCGCACCAGGAAGCGGTCGAAGTCCCCGCTTCGGATGTAGCCCCAGCCGATGGTCCACAGGTTGTCCGCGAACATGTGCGTGATCGACTCACCAATGGTCAGCAGGCCGTAGATCAGGATCACCTCGTAGAAGCTCCAGCCATTGAGCGAGGGGATCTGGCGCATGACGACCCAGATGGCCCCCAGCGAGGCCGCCTGCAGGATCATGGTGGAAACCGAGCCGATGAAGAAGTTCAGCCGGTACTCCATCAGGATCTTGAAGCGCTGGATCACGAACCAGCGATAGAGATCGAGGTGGTTGAGCATTGCCTATCCGCCCTGCACCGTCACCCTGCGGATGGCGACACGGAAGACCAGCCGCGAGATCAGCAGCAGCGCCCCCAGCCAGATCAATTGGATCAGCCACATCCCCGGGGCCGCCCCGGCAGGGGTGATGCCGCTCAGGAAGGATACCGGCACCGACAGCGCCTGCGCGAAGGGCATCGCTGCCGCCAGCTTCTGCATCCAACCGGGCATCATCGCAAGGGGTACCAGCGCGCCGCTGAAGAAAGCCCCCACGCCCACGCGCACCACGCTCAGCCCCCAGGTCTCGGTCACATAGAAGGCCAGGCAGGCAAAGGTCCAGTCGAAGAGGAACAGCACGATCTGGCCGAGCACCAGTGAGAGCAGGCAGGCCCCCCAGGCCGCCGGGCTGGAGGGCAGCTTCAGCCCGAACACCAGCCAGGCGATCCCGAACAGGGGCAGCCGCTGGATGAGGAAGGTGCCCAGTTCCGCGAAGGACTCGACCAGGATGCGCATCTGCATATCCAGCGGGCGGGTCAGCTCCACCGCGATCTGCCCCTGGCGGATCATGAACCCGAAGAAGAAGATGATCCGGTTCTCGACCAGCGGAGCCAGCAGCCGCGCCAGCAGGATATAGTTCACCGTCTGTGAGAGGCTCAGGCCTCCCAGTGTGGAGGTCCCCGCGTACACCGCCCTCCAGAAATAAACGAAGATGAACATGGAGGCGAAGGTCACGAAGAAATCCGCCCACACCCACAGATTGTAGGCCAGACGCGCCTTGGCTGCCGTGGCCGCCACCGCGCCATATACCGAAAAGCCCCGGCGCAGCGTGGCCAGCATGGGCCAGATCATGCCTGCGCCTCTCCGCCCAGCGCCCCGTTGTAGATCTGCATGATAATGGAGGCCAGGTCGGGTTCAGAGAGGGAGAAGTCGCGCACCTCCACCTGGTTCATCAGGGAGGCGGCCACCTTGCTGGCGGTGGTCAGCGTGCGGTCGAAGCGCAGCGTCAGGCGGCGCGGCTCCAGCGTCGAGATCTCGGCCCCCATCGGCACGGAGATGTCCTCCGCCGCGTGGGTCGTCTCGAAGCTGATCTCTCGGTACCTGCCGAAGCGCTGCTTGATGGTCTCGATGGGTCCGTCGTAGATGATGCAGCCGTGGTCGATGATGATGACGCGCTGGCAGAGCTCCTCGATATCGCCCAGGTCATGGGTGGTGAGAACCACCGTGACGGCCTTCTCGCGGTTCTGCTCCTTGATGAACTCGCGGATGCGCTCCTTGACGATCAGGTCGAGGCCGATGGTGGGCTCATCCAGGTACACCACCTGCGGCTCATGGATGAGCGTGGCGGCCAGCTCGGCGCGCATCTTCTGCCCGAGGGACATGCTGCGGATGGGGACGTGCAGGAGTTCCTTCAGCTCCAGCGTCTCCGTAAAACCCTTCAGCAGTTGGCGGTAGCGCCTCTCCGGCACCTGGTAGATGCGCCGCACCAGTTCCAGCGATTCGATGAAGGCCAGGTCCCACCACAGTTGGGTGCGCTGCCCGAAGACAACGCCGATCTGCCGGGCGTTGGCCACGCGCTCGCGGTGCGGGTCGCGCCCCAGCACGCGCACGCTGCCTGCGCTGGGCAGCAGGATGCCGGTGAGCATCTTGATGGTGGTGGACTTGCCCGCGCCGTTGACGCCGATGTAGCCGACCATCTCGCCCTGCTCCACAGCGAAGCTGATGTCGTCCACCGCGACCCGGGCGTCATGACGCGGCCGGAAAAGCGCCTTGACCGCGCCCCGCAGACCGGGGTCTTTGTGCGGCACCTGGAATACCTTGCGGAGGTGTTCGACCTGGATGATAGGCATGGCAGGGTGATTCTACACCTGGCACAGGCAGGCTTCCAGTACGAACGCGCTGTGTGCAGTGTTGCGCAGGTTTTGCTATAATCATCTCATGCGCTGTGTATGCAAATGTGGGGTGCGGGCGGCGAATCCTTTACCGGCTGGAGCCCCCCACGAACCGCACTGAGTTCGGTGTCCTCGTCGCCTGCCTGCGGGAGGACCTGCGCTGGTCTCAGGCGGAGTTGGCGGAGCGGGCCGAGCTGGGGCTGGCCGTGCTAAATTGGATCGAGGCCGGCCGCCGCACGGACCTGGTGGATGGGGATACGCTGCTGCGCCTGGCGAACGGGCTGCTGCTGACCTCGCGCGAACGACGTGAGTTCCTGCTGGCGGCCAGCGGTGTGGAACAGGCCCGGATGGTGCGCCCGGATATCGGCAGCCAGCAGAGGCAGTTCGATATCGCCGCCGTCCTGCAGCAGTTGGGGGAGCATATCAGCAGGCTGCAGATCCCGGTGTACATCACCGACTCGTACTGCGATGTGCTGATGGTCAACCGCTGCGCCCTGGGGTTCTATGCCCCGCCGGAGGGCTTCGCGGAGGAGGCTGCCAGGACGGTCGGCGGCTTCAACCAGATGCACTACGTTTTCCATCACGATTCGAGCTTCCGCGGCATTATCGGGGAACAAGAGTGGGACCGTCTGGCGCTGCTCAATGTGCGCCACTTCCGCTGGCGGACGCTGCGCTACCGGCACAAGTCCTATTGCTCGGCGCTGATCAAACAGTTCCTGAGCCCGCGCAAGTACCCGTACTTTGAGCGCTACTGGCGCAAGGTGGCCTTCGAGATCGAGGACGATTTCGCGATCCCCGCGGCGGCGGAGCACCCGCGGCGGGACCGTTCCTATGTGGAGACGGAATCGCTGCTGGCGTTAACGCCTCACGGCGAGATCTACCAGCACCAACTGCTGCCCGCCAACAAGGCCACTGCGCGGACCGTGCAGGCGATCCTGAAGGAGGCGGGGGAGGGCTTTGTGTCTTTCGCGCGTCTGCCGGACCGAAGGAAGGAATAAGGGCTCATCGGGATCGCCGCTGTCAAAGAAAAGGCCGGACGCGTCTCGTCCGGCCTGGGAATCGGTGGGTATATTCCGGCTCCCTCCCATCAATTCCGGGATTGCTTCAGGCCCGGCCGACCTCCACGGTCGGCCTCAGGGCCTTTGCAATGACAAATCAAACAACGATATTGACCAGACGTTTGTTGGCGACGATCACCTTTTTGGGGGCTTTCCCCTCCAGGTGCTTTTGCACCTGCTCGCTGGCCAGGGCGGCGGCTTTGATCTCTTCCTCTCCGGCCTCTGCCGGAACGGTGATGCGGTCGCGCAGTCTGCCGTTCACCTGGACAGGGATCTCAATGACCTCCTCGCGCGCGGCCGCCTCGTCCACGACGGGCCAGGACTGCTGGTGGATGGAGTAGGGTTTGCCTGATTGGACCGTCCACAACTCCTCGGCGATGTGCGGGGCCACGGGGGCCAGCATCTTCAGGTAGATCTCCTGCGCTTCCTCCCATTCGGGGGTGGAGACAGCGCCGGCCTCGCGGGCGCGCTGCATCTCGTTGAGCAGTTCCATCAGCGAGGAGATGATCGTGTTGAACTGGAATTCTTCGAAGTCATGCGTAATGCTGCGCAGGGTCTGGTGGACCCTGCGGCGCAGACTGCGGCGGGTCTCTGCGGAGGCGCTGCCGGCGTTGGCAGGGGCGGGGTCGGTGAACAGCATCCAGACGCGGCGGATCCAGCGGGCGCTGCCCTCGATGCCCTGCGAATCCCAGGGGGCGCCCATCTCCCAGCGGGCGAAGAACATCAGGTAGGCGCGCACCGTGTCGGCGCCATAACGCTCCACCAGCACGTCCGGGGCGATGACGTTGCCGCGCGACTTGGACATCTTCTCGTTGTCCTCGCCCAGCACCATGCCCTGGTTGCGGAGCTGCATCATGGGCTCGCCGCCTTCCACGATCCCGGCGTCGCGTATGGCCTTGTGGAAGAAGCGCGTGTAGAGCAGGTGCATGGTGGCATGCTCGATGCCGCCGGTGTAGGTGTCCACAGGCATCCAGTAGTTGTACTCGGCCTCGTTGAAGGGTCCCTGGTCATAGTGCGGGGAAAGATAGCGCAGGTGGTACCAGGATGAACACATGAAGGTGTCCATGGTATCGGTCTCGCGCGTGGCGGGCCCCCCGCAGACGGGGCAGGTGGTATGCCTCCAGGTGGGGTGCAGCTTGAGCGGGGATTCGCCTGTCGGCCTCCACTCCACGTCCTCGGGCAGCAGCACGGGCAGTTGGTCCTCGGGGACGGGGTTCCAGCCGTGCTGCTCGCAGAAGACCATCGGGATGGGCGCGCCCCAGTAGCGCTGGCGCGAGATCAGCCAGTCCCGGTAGCGATAGTTGACCGCTTCCTTACCGATGCCTTTTTGCTCCAGCCAATCGATGACCGCCGAGATGCCGGGGTTCCTGCGGCCCTTTTCAGTGTTGACCTGTGTGCCGTTGAAGGGCCCGGAGTTGACCATGCGGCCCTCGCCGATATAGGCGGCAGGCATGGTCTCTCCGTCGAAGTTGGCCTGGTCTTCCGGCTGGATAACAGGCAGGATTTTAAGGCCGTATTTGCGGGCAAAGGCGAAGTCGCGTTCGTCGTGGGCGGGCACGGCCATGATGGCGCCGGTGCCGTAGGACATGAGCACGTAATCGGCGATCCAGATCGGGATGCGCTCGCCGTTGACCGGGTTCAGGGCATAACCGCCGGTAAAGACGCCGGTCTTTTCACGGTCCGCGGCGCCGCGCTGGATGTCGGACTGGCGCGAGGCCTGGACTTTGTAGGCATCCACCTCCCGGGCGTGCTCCGGCGTGGTGACCTTTTCCACCAGAGGGTGTTCGGGGGAGAAGACCATGAAGGTGGCGCCCCAGAGCGTGTCGGGACGGGTGGTGAAGATCTCGATATCTTCTCCGGCTTCGGTCTTGAAGATCACCGAGGCGCCCTCGGAGCGGTCGATCCAGTTGGTCTGCAGCACCTTGACGCGCTCGGGCCAGTCCAGGCCTTCGAAGTTCAGCAGCTCATCGGCGTACTTGGTGGCCTTGAAGAACCACTGCTCCAATTCCTTTTTGATGACGGGCGTTCCGCAGCGCTCGCAGCGGCGGTCCTCGCCAATCACCTGCTCGCGGGCCAGGGTGGTGTTGTCCTTGGGGCAGAAATCGACGGCCGAGAGCTTGCGATAGGCCAGCCCGGCCTTGTAGAGCTTGATGAAGAACCATTCGGTCCAGCGGTAATACTCGGGGTCGGCTGAGACGATCTCGCGCTCCCAATCGAACATGGCGCCCATCGAGCGCATCTGGCGGCGCATACGCTCGATATTCTCGAAGGTGCGCTTCAAGGGGTGGATGCCTTCGCGGATGGCGGCGTTCTCGGCGGGCAAGCCGAAGGCATCGAAGCCCATCGGGAACATCACGTTGTAGCCTTTCATGCGCATGAAGCGGGCGCGCGCATCCGAGGGCGTCATGGCGTACCAGTGGCCGATGTGCAGGTCACCGCTGGGGTAGGGGAGCATGGTCAGGGCGTAGTGCTTGGGGCGGGTCTCGTCGATGACAGCCCGGTAGAGTTTGTCGGCTTCCCACTTGTCCTGCCATTTTTTCTCGATGGCGCGTGGGTTGTAGGACCGGTCGGGGGAGGCGCCGGATCTATCGGGGGTTTCGGGATTCTTGGTGACGGTCATTCGCACCTCGGTAACAGGATCATAAGGATGGGGTCGGACGGCTGGAGGACCATCCATGAATAT
>CAYMQX010000176.1:0-6647 GCA_964392495.1 uncultured Anaerolineaceae bacterium | reverse complement strand
ATTTGATGGAAGAGTTGAAGAAGGTGGAACGGGTCGTGGGCAAGGCGCTCCCGGGCGCGCCGCACGCGGTCTGGCTTGTGCTGGATGCCACCACCGGCCAGAACGCCCTTTCGCAAGCAAGGGCCTTCAAGGAGGCCGTGGGCGTGACCGCCGTGATCCTGGCCAAATTGGACACCTCGGCACGCGGCGGCATGGCCTTTGCCATCCAGCAGGAACTGGGATTGCCCATCCTGTTCGCCGGCCTGGGCGAAAAGCCGGAGGATCTCCATGTCTTCAACCCGGATGCATTCGTTGAGGGGATCCTGACGGCCTCCTGAGATCTGCTTCGACCAGTCAGGCTTGTTTTCATCACCCATTTTTTTGGAGGCAACATGCAAGATGTGCTCGACCGCTTGCAGGCGGCGAAAAGCCTGACACTTCAGCTCCTGGAGCGTCTTTGACTTACCCGCGAAGGAACAACAACTCGCTTTGCTGGAAAAGGAAAGTGAAGCCCCCGATTTTTGGAATGACGCCTCGGCCGCGCAAAAGATCATGAAACAGATCGCCTCCCTGCGTGAGCAGGTGGGGGGCTGGAATCAGTTTAACCGGCGTCTCAACGACCTCCTTGAGTTGGCGCAGATGGATGACGAGTCCCTGCGCGGCGACCTGGAGACCGAGATCAAGCAGCTGGAATCTGAACTGGAGAAACGCTCCTTCGCGGCCATGCTCTCCGGAAAATACGATGAGGATAGTGCCCTGCTCGCGATCCATGCAGGTGCGGGCGGGACGGATTCCCAGGACTGGGCTGCCATGCTCCAACGAATGTACCTCCGCTGGGCGGAGCAGAACGGCTTCAAGACCGAGATCCTGGACGAGACCGAAGGCGAGGAAGCTGGCACCAAGAGCGTGACCGTCGCTGTGGATGGACGCTACGCCTACGGCTACCTGCGCTCGGAAAAAGGTGTACACCGGCTGGTGCGCCTTTCTCCCTTCGATTCGGCCCATCGGCGGCACACCTCCTTCGCCCTGGTGGAAGTCCTGCCGCAGGCGCCCATGGACGACACCGAGATCGAGATCAACCCGGCCGACCTCAAGATGGATGTTTTTCGATCCTCGGGGGCCGGCGGGCAGAATGTCCAGAAGAACGCCACTGCGGTGCGCCTCACCCATCTTCCGACCGGGATCGTCGTCACCTGCCAGAATGAGCGTTCGCAGTTGCAGAACCGTGAGAATGCCATGCGGGTGCTGCGGGCGCGCCTGCTGGAAATGAAGCAGGCCGAAAAGGAACAGGAGATTGCCGTGCTGCGCGGCGAATATACCAAGGCGGAATGGGGCAGCCAGATCCGCTCCTACGTACTGCACCCCTATCAGATGGTCAAGGATCACCGCACGGACTACGAAACGGGAAATACCCAGGCTGTGCTGGACGGCGCTCTGGATGGGTTTATGGAGGCTTATCTGAAAAGCAGCCATGCAGGAGATAAGTAATGAACGCGATGATCGATGAACTGGGAGCCTATATTTCAGAAAAACTACTGAAACAACCCGGAAGGAAGATCCTGGCGGACGAGGCCCTGCTTTCCAGCGGGTTGGTAGACTCCTTCCACCTGATGAGCCTGGCTTTGTTTGTCGAGGATACCTATGGGGTGAGGCTTGAAGACACGGAGCTTAATTCGAGCTCTTTTGACAGTCTTTCCCAGCTTGCTTCTTTGATCCAATCCCGTCAGAAATGACAACTTTCTCTGAGCGCCTGCTCAGCCTGCAGGCGCGGCTGCCTGATAAGATCTCGATCTTCCTGCAGCGCGCCGGGCAGGATGATCTGCCCATCTCCTACAGCCGGTTGGTACGTCAAGCGGAGATTTATGCCCGCTGTTATGCCGCCCATGGGATCGCTTCGGGCGAGGTCGTTGTACTGATACTCCAACATGGTGAGGAATTGGTCTATGCGTACTGGGGCGCCATCCTGCATGGGGCGGTCCCATCGATCATGCCTTTCCTGACGGAAAAACTGTCACCGGAACGTTATCGCACCGAGTTGTCCGCGCTGGTCTCGGTGACCCGGCCCGCAGCCATTGTGACATACCCTGGGTTTGAAGACGAAGTCAGGGCCGCCTTGGAGAGCGGAGGTCCCGTTCGCAGCGTGATTGTCACGGGGGATTTCAGCCCATCGGCTGAGGAGGAAAATTCGGCGCTGCAGGGTTTGAGGCGCAGCCCGGAAGAGGTCGTTTTGCTTCAACATTCTTCGGGAACCACCGGCCTCCAGAAAGGGGTGGCTCTCTCTCACCGGGCGGTCCTCCGGCAGTTGGAGACCTATGGAGGGGCACTGGGCTTGCAGGATTCGGATGTGATCGTCTCATGGCTGCCGCTCTATCACGATATGGGATTGATCGCGGGATTCCTTCTGCCGGTCCTGAGCGGGCTGCCCCTGGTCCTCAGTTCTCCATTTGACTGGGTCCGTGCTCCGCACAAGCTGCTCCATTCGATAACGCGTTATAAAGGCAGCCTGTGCTGGCTCCCCAATTTTGCCTACAACTTTCTTGCCCAGAAAACCCGCGAGCGTACCCTGGAGGGCGTGGATTTGTCTTCAGTACGGGCTTTCATCAATTGTTCTGAGCCGGTACGGCGGGAGAGTCACCAACTCTTCCTGGAGAAATTCGCTCCTTATGGCCTGCAGGCCCGGGCGCTGCAAACCTGTTTTGCCATGGCCGAGAATGTTTTCGGGGTTACGCAATCGGACCTGATGGATGGACCGCGGCAGGAAGATGTTGACCGTGAGGCCTTCATGACGGAGCGGATGGTCCGGGGGCCGCAGCCTGGACAACCCTCCATGAGGCTGATGTCTTCAGGCAGGCCTCTCGCAAACGTCCGGATACGCATCCTCGATGCACACAAGAAGCTCTTGGGCGAGGGCGAAGTCGGTGAGATCGCACTGATGAGTGATTGCATGCTGAGCGGCTATTTCAACCGGCCCGATGAGACCGTCCGGGCTTTTCATGAGGGCTGGTATCTCACGGGCGATTATGGTTACATCTCGCATGGCGAGCTCTTCGTCTCCGGACGCAAAAAGGACATGATCATCGTCGGCGGCAAAAATGTCTATCCACAGGACTTGGAAGCGCTTACCTGGGAGGTGCCGGGTGTCCACCCGGGACGGTCCGTGGCCTTCGGCTTGTTCGACGAGGAGCAGGGAACCGAGGAAGTCGTGGTGATCGTTGAGGTGGATTCGGATGATCCTGCGCTTCAACTGCGCGTCTCTGAGGATGTCCGCCAATATGTGACCCGCAACTCGGCCATTGCTCTTCGGCGTGTCCGGGCAGTCGGGCCCCGCTGGATCATAAAAACCTCCAGTGGCAAGACCGCGCGCTCTGCCAACCGCGAAAAGTATTTGCGTGAAGAGGAACTCGGGACGCCAGGAGCTTAATGAGCCTCCCGCCTGATCTTCTCGAAAAAGCCATCCAGGCTGCCCGTGAGGGGAGGCGTTCGGAGGCGCGGGAAATGCTCCTTAAACTGGTGGAGGCTGATGAACAGAACGAGGCTGCCTGGATCTGGCTGACCGGCCTGGTGGATGAGCTTGAAGATAAGATCATTGCCTGCGAGAATGTCCTGACGCTCAACCCCGGCAATGAGAGGGTGCGGGCTTACCTGAACCAGCTCCTCCTCAAACAGAGGACACCGGAGGCGCCTCCCATCCGTTGGGATGAAATACCAGCCGCCCCGACGTCTGCCTCTCAACCATCAGACCGGCCCTCCGCCGAAGATGGTATGGATGCGCGCAGCCTGGCGCGACAATATGAGGCGGAAGGACGGTTGGAGGAGGCTCGCCAGGCACTTATAGGAATGGCTTCCACCACTAAAGACTCGCGGGTCTTCGACGAGATCTATGATGAGCTCTCGCGTCTGGAGGCGCTCCAGCAGGAGAATCTCACCCGGGTTTCACCGGCCCTTTCGATCGCGCGCTTAACCTGCGGATGGCCGCTGCTCTATCTTGCGCTTGCGCTGGTACAATCCGGGCTGAACCCGATCGCACACCCCTCCTGGTTCCTCTTGCTCGGCCTGCCCCTTGTGGCCGCAGGCAGTTTCCTGCTGGCGATCGCGGAAAACCGGGCTCGCAACCCCTTCTGGAAGGCGGTTTTTGCCGAGGAGAATGGAAGCGGGTCGGATCTGGCGCGGACGAGGGCTTTTATCGGTGGATGGATGCTGGTCATCCTGCCGCACGTGCTGATGCTGGCGGAGGCTGTGAACCGCCTGCAGAATTTTCAGATCCCGCCCTTTCCACATGGATGAGTCTGAATGCTGCCCCTCAACGATACTGAGCCCAACCGTTACGCCACCTTCCCGTTCATGACCGTGCTCCTGATTGCCGGCTGCACGTTCATTTTCATCCTTCAAAGCCAGGTGGGACCGGCAGAGCTCTGGGATTTCCTGATGAAATTTGGCTTTACGCCGGTTCTCATCCTCAGCGCCAGAGGGGGAGGGATGATCTCGAACATCACCTCCATGTTTCTACACGGAGGTCTGATGCACCTGGTGGGGAATATGCTGGCCCTGTGGGTGTTTGGCCGCCGGGTCGAGGATGCCTGCGGACCGTGGCGTTTCCTGGCGTTCTATCTTCTGGCAGGGACCGGGGCGAACATCCTTTATGCCCTGGTCCAAAAGGAGGAGTTGCTTCCAGGGATCGGTGCGAGCGGCGCGATCTTTGGGGTGATGGGCGCTTATCTGCTGCTTTATCCAGGCGGGCGCATTCGCACCCTTGTGATGCTGGGTTTTGTGCCGGTCTGGCCGCGTATTCGCGCTTTCTGGGTCGTGCTGTACTTTGTGGGCATTCAGATCATTCCGGCGCTGAACATCCTTCTCAACAAGGCCAGCTACAGCGTCAACCACTGGGCGCACCTGGGAGGTTTTTTTTCCTCGGTGCTGATCCTGCTGTTTATTCGCCCTGCCGCTTTTGCCCGCTACCTGAGCGATACGCCGGTTTAGCCCTTGTTCGGGAAATAAAAAGAGCGGGCCGGTTGCAGGCTCGCTCTTTGCATTGAAAGGATCAGCCCCCGGTGGGGAGGCGCTTTTCCAGCGTGCGGTTGAAGATCTCTTCGCTTTCACGCGAATTGGGCTTGGCAGCGCGCTTGGCTTTCTGCTGTTGGTTGCGGGACTTTGCCCGTTCATTAGCCTGCATCCATGCGATCTGCATGGCGGTCATTTCCGGCTCGGAGGAGGCCTCGGGTTCCATTTCGAAGTGCTCTTCCGGCTTGCCATGCCCCTTGCTGCGCTTGGGACCGGCCGGGCGGGGCTTGCGTTCTTCGCGCTGCGGCTTTTCTTCTTCCACGGGTTCGGGGAGCAGCGCTTTCATGCTCAGGCGGATCTGGCGTTTGCGGCGGTCCACATCCAGGACCTTGGCCTCCACCTCGTCACCTTCCTTGACGACCTCATTGGGGGTCTTGACATAGCCGCGCGTCAGTTCGCTGACGTGAACCAGGCCGGGCCGCTCGGCGCCGATATCAACAAAAGCGCCGTAAGTCTCGAGGCGCACAACCTTCCCCTTGACGATCATGTCAGGTTGGATCTCGCGCCATTCAAGGCCGAGAGGTTCGATCATGGTCAATTCGATGCGGTCCTTCTTTACACGGCGGACCCACACTTCCACGGTCTGCCCCTCTTTCACAACATCCTCGACCTTATTGACCGGGTCCTTCTGGAGCTGTGAAATATGGATCACGCCGGGGATCTCCAGCCCGACGTCCACCAGGGCGCCGGCCAGAGTCGTCTTGACCACCTTTCCAGTTAATTTGGTTTTGGGTTCGAGCGCGTTGAGAGGCGCGGTATTAATCGTTGCCATTCGTTGTCTCCTGCGGGATTTTAATAATGCCGAGGATTGATTATATCTGTATGACAAATTCCCGTCAATGTGCGATTTTTGGGATGTGTGTAATGTGGGCGGGTCTTGACGAAACTGTAAGGGTCCGGTATAGTTGGTCAATCCCTGTAAAATTCGGAAGAAAATTGGATAAACTATGTATGAAATCGACAAGACCGATGTAAAAATTGTCAACATCCTCCTTGAAGATGGAAGAATTTCGGCATCCCAGATCGCGCGTCAATTGGGCGCGATCTCGGAACGGGCGGTGCGCTACCGCATCGAGAAAATGATCAACGAAGGTGTCATTCAGATCAGCGCAGTCGTACGCCCCCAGGCCTTCGGGTTGACCACCATCGCCGATGTGTGGCTGGAGGTCGAATCGGATCAGATCCTCGAGGTCGCCAACAAAATGGCCGCCTGTGATAACGTCAGCTATGTTGCCTGTGGGATTGGTGAAACTGATGTGAGCATCCAGGTGGTGGCGCGCGATACTGCAGAAATCTATCACTTTGTTACGGAAGTAGTGCGAAAAACCACCGGGGTGCGAAAAACGACCACCTCCATTGTTCCTCTTGTCCTCAAGGATGTTTACCAGTGGAGAGTGCCGGCGCGCTTGGCAGGGGAGGTCGCTGCGAGTGAAGATTCCCCCGATTCCAACTGATCCAGCGGAGGCCCGATGACTATGTTTGGCGAAAAAAGCCGGTTGCTTCAGAAGCGCGCCCAGCGGGTGATCCCTCTGGGCGTCAATTCAAATTTCCGTTACTGGGGGGAGGGTATTACACCCTATGTGGATAAGGGCAAGGGCGCTTATTTATGG
>CAYMQX010000175.1:0-6709 GCA_964392495.1 uncultured Anaerolineaceae bacterium | reverse complement strand
CGGCCACGCCGGCCTTCGACCCCACCAAGCTCGCGCTTGAATTTCAATTGACCTCGGTCTCAATGCAGATGACCCAGGCGGCGCTCATCGAGCAGTCTGCCTCAACCCAGGCGCCGCCCGTTCAGCCGGTGCAGGCTACCGAACCGCCTCCTGCGCAGCCTCCGGCCCCCACCGCGATCCAGCCCACGCCCACCGAGGATATCGAGGCCGAGATCAGGGACGCCAAAATCCTGGTCTATGAGAACACCGACGAACGCGGCATTGGCATGTGGATCCAGGATGCCCTTAACAGCATGGGCCTCAAATTCACCCAGACCGGCTCCTATAGCGGTCATTTTATGGAATACCTCAACTCCGGCACCAACTGGGACCTGATCATCGTCGGGGCCGAGGACAAAGACCGCATCTCCGGCGAGTTTTGGGATGTGATCACCACCCGTGTGGTGCGTGACAAGGCCGCCCTCATCGCCGAAGTCTGGTATCTCGACAGCGAAGCCAACGGCCGCATTAGCAGCCTCCTCAGCGGATGCGGCATCCGCTACCAGAAGGATTATTCCCTCGCCGATTCCATTTATTGGTGGCAATCCGACCATGAGGTGTTCAACCAGCCGAATGTGGTCCTGCCACTGCTGCATTACAACCGCTACTGGGGCAGTCAAGCCGGAGACCAGATCCGCTTGAGCGGCGGAGGCGATGCCGTTCTGCTGGCAGGCCCGTCTGCCCGTTCCTCCAATCAGGAGGCGGTCCTGGCCACCTGTTACGAAGGCCGGGTCATTATCCAAACCTTCTCCGATCACGATTACGACCAGGCCGATGTTCTGCCTCTCTGGCAGAACTACATCCATTACACGCTCAAGAATCACTTCCTGGCCATTCCCTGACTTTGCCCGGCATACTCCATCCGGCTTGACCGGGGCGATTTCGTCCCCGGTCTGATTTTAATTCCCGGCTTTTATCCAAATCCAACCCTGCGTTAACGAAATTCTTTTACCCCGCGTGTATCCTGTAATCGTTACTCAAGCATAAAGGAGCTGCACATGGGAAAGATCATAGGCATAGACCTTGGAACCACCAATTCGGTCGTCTCTGTCGTCGAAGGCGGGCAGCCGACCGTTATTTCAACCGCCGAAGGCAGCCGCCTGCTGCCCTCTGTGGTGGCTTTTAATAAGAACGGCGAACGCCTTGTCGGGCAGACTGCCAAGCGCCAGGCGGTTGTCAACCCCGAGAATACCATCTACTCCATCAAGCGTTTCATTGGCCGCCGCTACGAGGAGACCGACCAGGAGCGCGCCATGGTCCCTTACGAAGTCGTGCGCGGCAGCGCCGATGATGTCAAGGTCAAGATCCCCGTCACCGGACGTGAATACAGCCCGCAGGAGATCTCGGCCATGATCCTCTCCAAGTTGAAGGCCGATGCCGAAGCCTACCTGGGCCAGTCTGTGACACAGGCTGTGATCACCGTGCCTGCCTACTTCAACGACAGCCAACGCCAGGCCACCAAGGACGCCGGCCGCATTGCCGGCCTGGAGGTCATGCGCATCATCAACGAGCCTACTGCTTCCGCACTGGCCTATGGCCTGGACAAGAAAAAGGATGAGACCATCCTCGTCTTCGACCTGGGAGGCGGTACGTTCGATGTTTCGGTGCTGGAAGTCGGCGAGGGCGTCATCGAGGTCAAATCGACCCATGGCGACACCCACCTGGGCGGCGATGACTGGGATCAGCGCATCGTCAACTGGGCTGCCGATGAGTTCCGCAAGGATCAGGGTATCGACCTGCGCCAGGACCGCCCCGCCCTCCAGCGTCTGCGTGAGGCCGCCGAAAAAGCCAAGATCGAGCTTTCGAGTGTACTGGAGACCGAGCTCAACCTGCCTTACATCACCGCGGATGCCTCCGGCCCCAAGCACCTGCAGCTTAAGCTCACGCGTGCCCGCTTCGAGCAGATGACCGAAGACCTGCTGACCCGCTGCCGCCTGCCCTTTGAAGCAGCCCTCAAGGATGCCGGTCTGACCGCCGCCAACCTCAACGAGGTGGTGCTGGTCGGCGGCGCCACCCGCATGCCCATGGTCCAGGACCTGGTCCGCAAGCTCACCAACGGCAAAGAGCCCAACAAGGGCGTCAACCCGGACGAGGTCGTTTCGATCGGCGCAGCCATTCAGGGCGGCGTGCTTGGCGGCGAGGTCAAGGATATCCTCCTCCTGGATGTGACCCCGCTCTCCCTCGGTGTTGAGACACTCGGAAGCGTCATGACCGTCATGATCGAGCGCAATACCACCATCCCGGTCAAGAAGACCGAGACTTACTCCACCGCCGCAGACAACCAGACCGCCGTGGACATTCATATCCTCCAGGGCGAGCGCCCTCTGGCCGCGGATAACATGTCGCTCGGGCGCTTCCGCCTGGACGGCATTCCTCCGGCTCCGCGCGGTGTCCCCATGGTCGAAGTTACCTTCGATATCGATGCCAACGGCATCCTGAACGTTACCGCCAAAGACAAGGCCTCCGGCAAGGAGCAGAAGGTCACTGTGACCGCCTCCACCAACCTCAGCAAATCCGACATCGACCGCATGGTCCAGGAATCCCGCCAGCATGAGGCCGAGGATAAGAAGCGCCGGGAGGTCATCGACGCCCGCAATACCGCCGATACCCTCGTCTACCAGACCGAGAAGGCGCTGCGCGAGCTGGGCAGCAAGGTCTCCGGTACTGACGCACAAGATATCCAATCCAAGGTCGACGAGCTCAAGGCCGCCGCCCAGGGTGAGGATGTGAACCGCATCAAGCAGGCCTCCGAAAAGGTCGAACAGGCTTTCCACGCCCTCAGCCAGCAGCTCTACGCCCAGGGCCAGCCGCAGCCTGAACCGCAGGGCGGCCCCTCGGGCCAGGGCGGCTCCAACCATGACGGCGATGTGATTGAGGGCGAGGTCAAGGAGTTCTAGCCTCCGCTGCAAACAGAACGGAGACCCTTCATAGGGTCTCCGTTTTATTTTCTGACCCGGCAGCATCTAAAAAGTTTTGTCCGAATTTAAGACCCTTCAGGACGTTCTGTGTAAGGTGAATTTGTCGGGGTGATGTTATTTCTGGCCTGCACAGGGACCCCGACTGGGCGTGCCGCCGGTGCGGGTTTCTTCGCTGGGAACAGCCTTTCGGCCAGGCTTGCCAGCACCCGGTACATCAGCAGGAAGATCAGGCTTCCGCCGCTGAGCCAGTAGAACTTTTGCACCCAACCTGCGCCTGCATCCGTCCCACTGAAGATCCCGTGGAGCAGTCCTGCGAGGTACATCACGAAGCTCAGGTAATGCACAAGCCTCCAGATCTTCTGTCCGATGCCCTTGCGCACATAGAAGCTGAGGGTCACGAGGCCCCATAGATAGAAGCCCAGTTGTCCCATCCCCACCCACAGCGGCCGGTAGGTCCCGGTGGAGAATGGCACCAGCAATTGCACGATCGTGAAGCCTATATAGTGGTCGCCCAGCAGGATGAGGGCGTGAAACGCCGCGAAGGCCAGCCCCAGCAGGTTCACGTATTCATGGATGGCGAAGGCTGCCGGGGCCCCTGGCCACAGGCGCGCCATCTTGTTGGTGATGCCCAGGCCCAGCATCATCGAGATCCACAGCAGGCTGAGGGAGGCAAAGGCCGAGGCCCGCGCCAGGTACCAGTAGGCGCGCGGCGCTTCGCTGGTGAGTGACCAGGCCATTCCCGGCACCCACTTCGGCAGGACCATCACTGCAAGCAGCAGGCCGGAGGTCATGGCCAGCAGCATCATCAGGAAGGTATGGAAATTTACCGAGGATTCCTCGGTATTCAACGCTTTGGGATCGGCGGACATTCTTTCCCTCTATTCACAGGTAGGCTTGCATGTGTTCGGTGGCCAGTACCTGGCCGTCTTCCAGCACGAATAACCCTGCCAGGCTGGGGGCGGCCTGAAGCCAGGCGATCCCCTCCCGGCTTCCCAGGATCATCACCGTCTTGGAGGCGGCCTCGGCTTGCAAGACCGTGGGAGCGATGACCGTGGCGCTCATCAGGTCTGTCTCAGCCGGCTCCCCGGTGCGCGGGTCGATGATATGGTGCCGGGGCTTCCCGCCCGAGTTCCACCTGCGGCGGTCCCTGCCGGAGGTCGCCACGCCGCAGTCCTCCAGGTACAGCCGCGTGATTTCCCTGCCGTGATGCAGCGGGTCCGCCACTGAAACCTCCCAGGGTTCCGGGCCGGGAAGGCTGTCGCTGATCGCTATATCGCCGCCGGCATCCACCAGGGCCGGTCCCAGAACTTCCAGCCGCAGCATGGCCTGGTGCGCCGCCCAGCCCTTGGCGACCCCGCCAAAATCCAGTTGAAAGCCCTCCGGCAGGCACAGGGTCCTTGCTTCGGGGTCGGCCAGTACCTCCGAAAACGGAGGTACCTGGGAGCCGCCGGAGGCGGCTATCTCATACGGCGAATTCTTCAGGATCTCGAAGCTGCGGTCGTAACCGGCTGTGTTCAGCGCCTCCGCCACCGTGGGCGTCACCAGTCCCTGGGAATATCGCTCAGCCCATAGGGCCGCTTCAAACACTTCCCAGAGTGTCTCGCTGACCTGCACCGGCCGGTTGTGCTTTCCGTTTAGCTGCATCAGTTCGCTGTCCAGCCGGAAGCGGCTGAGCACCTGTTCCCACTCTTCGAACCAGCCCGGCACCAACTGCAGCATCTCCGCCGCACGTTCCGGTTCGTCGGAATCGACCATCGCAATGATCTCGCATCCCATCGCGTGGAAAGTGATATGTTCCGGCATCATGAGCTCCTTGTGGACGCCACCGGTGCGCTGCTTCCGCCGTTGCGGCTGGCGCGGCGTGTGCCCGGTTGCTGGACGATCTGCACCTGCGGGGCCACCCCTCCCAACAGCATCTTGATGGGAGGCAGGACGATGGGGGCGGCGGTCGCGGAGGGGTCCTCCACGGCAGGCGGCATGGGCGGTTGGTTCTCTGCGGCCTGCTTTGCCTCGACCAGGTCTGGTCCGGCAAAAATATTCCACAGGCCCAGTGTCAGGGTCATGGCCATTGCTGCCAGGACCAGTTGGATATCGTTCCAGTTGCGTGCTGCGGGTTTGTTCGCCACTTCGTCACCTGATGGACTTAATGATCCTTGTCATCATGGTCATCATGATCATCGTGCCCCTCTTCATGCTCATCATGATCCCCGTCCTCATGATGCTCCCCGTTGGAAGAATCGGAAATGGAACTGCTGTCATCTCGCTGTTGACGCTGATCCGCGGGGGCGCTCACCACCTGGGGCACGATCTTGGAGATCGAGACGATCTGCCCATCGGGACTCACATATACCAGATCCCCTGAGCTGAGGGTTACCAGGTAAACGCTTGCGCCGTCCAACACTGTGCTTTCCACGCTATACAGGTCGGAATGTCCCAACACTTGCGCGGCCAGCGCCGCGGCCTGCTCGGCTGTATAGACCGGGGCATCAGGTGCGGTCAGCGGGGCGCTTGCGTTCTGCACCTGCACTGCCTCAGCGGCCCGGCCTGCCTGCGTGCTGCTCTTTACCGTCTTCTGGTATGCCGAAACGGCCCCCGCCATCACCGCCAACATGAAGGTGCTCAGGATGGCCGACAAAAAAAGTGTGCCCTTGCGCATGATCTCTCTCCTTGTGGACTGCTGTTATGAGAAAAGTCGCACTCAAAAAGCGAAAGTTACGCCCCATTATGAGAAAATGCTGAGAAATTGCCGCCTTGTTGCGGCGCAGGAATTCACTGGAGGATTTGATATATAATTTTCGCTATGCAGTTGGCAAAAAGACTGACCTGGATGATCCCCCTTGGCCTGTTGGCGGCCATCGCCCTCTATAATCTTCCTCCCATCCACGACCGCCTGGGCTGGCGCGTCGATAACCTCCGCGCCCAGGTCAAGTATTTCTTCAACCCGCCCGATGAAGCGGTTTTCCGCCCGGAGCAGCAGGTTGATTTCGACCAGATCCTGGCCACCACCCGCGCCGAATATTCGCTGACCCTCACGCCCCAGGCTCCCGCCTCCACGCCCACGCCCAAAGGTGGCCCCACCGCGCGCCCCTCCCTCACCCCCACGCCGCTGCCGGCCCTGGTGGACCTGAAGGGTTTTAAATATGAAGACCAGCACAATCGCTGGAACTACTGCGGACCGGCCAACTTCTCGATGGCGCTCAACTTCTGGGGCTGGAAGGGCAACCGCGATGTGATCGGCAGGGTCGTCAAGCCCACCGACAGAGACAAGAATGTCATGCCTTACGAGTTCCAGGACTACATCAGTCAGAACGTTCCCGGCATGACCTCCGTGATGCGCCTCGGAGGCGATATTGACGTCCTGCGCCGCCTCCTGGCCGCCGGCTTCCCCGTCGTAGCCGAGAAGGGCTACTACGAGCGCGATTACGCCGGCAAGGTCGGTTGGATGGGGCATTACCAGTTCGTCACCGGCTACGACGATGCCAAACGGCAGTTGATCGTCCAGGATACCTACAACGACGGCCCGAATTTCCGCATCTCCTATGATGACTTCATGGAAGGCTGGCGTTCCTTTAACTTCCTCTTCGTGGTGGTCTATCCTGCCAATGACGAGCGCCAGGTCATGCAGAACCTGGGCATACTCTCTGATGAGTACGCCGCCGCCACCCATGCCCTTGAGATCGCCCAGGCCGAGACCCAGACCCTCACCGGTATCGACCGCCTCTTCGCCTGGTTCAACCTGGGCACCAGCCATG
>CAYMQX010000174.1:0-6709 GCA_964392495.1 uncultured Anaerolineaceae bacterium | reverse complement strand
TCTTCTGGTCCACGCTCTTGGCGCTGTTGAAGATCGCTTCCAGGGCCTGTGAAAAGCCTTCCGCCCGCAGGATCTGGGACTGCCGCTCGCCCTCCGCCTTGAGGATCTGCGACTGCTTATCGCCTTCCGCCCGCAGGATGTTCGATTGCTTCTCGCCTTCCGCCACGTTGATGGCCGCCTCGCGCGTGCCGGTCGATTCCGTCACCACCGCGCGCCGGATGCGCTCAGCAGACATCTGCCGGTTCATGGCGTCCTGGACCTCACGCGGCGGGATGATCTCCCGGATCTCCACGTTCGTCACCTTCACACCCCAGCGCTCGGTGACTTCGTCCAGGCGTGTGCGCAGCATGTTGTTTATATGCTCCCGCTCCGAGAGCACATCGTCCAGCGGGATGCCGCCGATGACGGCGCGCAGCGTGGTGGCCGCAATGCCTGCTGCCGCCGATTCGAAGTTGCCCACCTGCAGCACTGATTCTGCCGGATCCAGCACCTTGTAATACCACAGGAAGTCGATCGAGATCGGCGCATTATCCTTCGTGATCGAAGTCTGGTGCGGCACCTCGCGCACCTGCTCGCGCAGGTCCACCTTCACCCCACGGTCGATGACCGGCACCAGCAGCACGATCCCCGGCCCTTTCGAACCGACGCAGCGACCCAGGCGGAAGACCACCAGACGCTGGTATTCCGGTACCACCCGGATCGACTGGGCCAGCAGGATGAGCGCGATGACGACCACAGCGCCCACAAGGCATAATGCAGATTGTCCTACAAGATTCATGACATGCTCTCCTTCTGATCGGTTGTCAGATTTTTTGAGGTTTTACTTTTTCCACGACAAGTATAAATCCGTCCCGCCGCAGGACGCGCACCTGGCTCCCGGCAGGGATGGCTTGATCGCTGCGCGCCGACCACAGTTCGCCCTCGATCTGCACGCTGCCCTCGGCCCGCACCTCTGTGCGCGCCTCCCCCTGCTTTCCGATCAGCGTCTCCAGATCATGTACCGGGCGTGTCATCGCCGCCTGGACGGACTTGCGCACTGCGATCCACAGGAAACCCGTCATCAGGGCCGAGGTGACCAGCGCCAGCCCCAGGTTCACTGAGGGCAGCCCGTTCTCCCGGGCGAACAGAAAGACCGATCCCACCACCAGTCCCAACAGCGAGAGCGCCAGCAGGAACTCCCGTTTCGGCGTCCTGACCGCCATCAGGAAGGGGATCACGCTGAGCAGGATCACGATCAACGCCCAGAAATTGATGTTCAGGTTGTAGATCGCATAACCCGCCAGCGCCAGTCCGAAGAAAGCCCCCACTTCTATAAGCCCCGTCCCCGGCGTGACCATCGCCAGCATGCTCAACAGGATTCCCGTCAGAAGGACCAGGTAAGCCACGTTCGGATCAAGTAGAAACTCCACATTTCCTCCAAATCGATTATACAACAACGGCCTGTTCCCGTTTATATCTACGCCGCTTTCCCACCCGGGTTGCGCCGCCCGAAGGTCATTGTGAGAGTCACCTCGAAGCCTTTCATCATTTCTGATGGATCCTGCGCTCCTGTTCCTTCTTTCCCCGGGAATCCACTCCGGCAGTTGTATAATACTCCCGCCAAAAGGAACTCCCTTCCAGCAAGGAGTCTAAGTGAAATTCGAAAAGATCTGCATCCTGGGCCTTGGCTATATTGGCCTGCCGACCGCCTCCACCTTTGCCGCACACGGCCTTCGCGTTCTGGGTGTGGACGTAAATTCCGGCATCATAGAGACCCTGCGCTCCGGCGGTCTGCATATCCACGAGGACGGTCTGCCCGAAGCCCTGGCCAAAGCTGTCGAATCCGGCAACCTGACCGTCGCCACCCGGCCATCCGAAGCGGATGCCTTCCTCATTGCCGTCCCCACTCCCTTTCACGAAGACCGGTTCGGTGAATATAACGGCATAAAGTACAAACTGGCCGATATGCGCGCCGTGGTCTCCGCCACCGAAGCCATCCTCCCCTGCCTCCGCAGAGGTAACCTGGTCGTCCTCGAATCAACATCGCCTCCCCGCACTACCGTGGACCTCGTCCAGCCCATCCTGGAGCGCTCCGGCCTCAAAGCCGGCATCGATTTCCATCTTTGCTATTCTCCCGAGCGGGTGCTCCCCGGCCAGATCCTGCGCGAGCTGGTGGAAAACGCCCGCGTCATCGGCGGAGTCACGCCCGAGTCCGCCCGCCTCGGTACAGAGCTATACGCCACCTTCGTCAAGGGTGAGATCGTCCAGACAGACGCTACCACCGCCGAGATGGTCAAGCTCATGGAGAATACCTATCGCGATATTAATATCGCCATCGCCAACGAGTTCTCGCGCCTGGCGGAGAAATTCGGCGTTGATGTCTGGGAAGCCATCAGCCTTGCCAACCGTCACCCCCGGGTGAAAATACTGCGTCCAGGCCCCGGCGTGGGCGGACATTGCATCAGTGTGGACCCCTGGTTTCTTGTGGAGTCCGCCCCCGAACTGACCCCGCTCATCCTGAATTCCCGCCGCGTCAACGACGGTCAGCCCTATTTCGTGGTGGAGAAGGTCAAACAGGCGCTCGGCTCGCTGGAGGGAAAGCAGATCGCCGTACTGGGCCTGGCCTTCAAGCCCGACGTGGACGACCTGCGCGAATCCCCCGCCGTTGAGGTTGCCCTTCTTCTGGGCAGGGAGGGCGCGAAGGTAAAGGCCTTCGAACCTTATAAGCCGGAGGGATTACCGGAAACCCCCGGCGAACCGTCCTTCGAGGCCGCCATCCGGGAGGCAGATGCGCTGCTCCTCCTGGTAGGGCATAAACAATTCGGCCAGTTCGATCCCGCCAGCCTTCGCTCCCTTACGGCGGCTCGTCTTGCCATCGATTGCGTGGGGCTCTGGAAGTCAGCGGATTGGGAGGCTGCCGGTTTTCGCCTCGTCCGCCTTGGCGTGAATAAAGGCTCCTCTCTCGCACCCGTCCAATGAAGGTCCTCTCCATCTTTGGGACCCGCCCCGAGGCCATCAAGATGGCCCCTGTGGTACGCCTGCTGGCGGGCGCTGCCGGAATCGAATCCCGGGTCTGCGTCACCGCTCAGCATCGCCAGATGCTGGACCAGGTCCTGGAGCTGTTCTCCATCCGTCCCGAATATGATCTGGACCTGATGCAGGAGGATCAATCCCTTCCGGAACTGAGCGCGGCCATCTTCACCCATCTCGACCCGGTCCTCCAGGAGTTCCGCCCCGATTGGGTGCTGGCCCAGGGCGATACGACCACCGTCGCCATTTCCAGCCTGCTGTCCTATTACCGGCGGGTCCGATTCGGTCATGTCGAGGCCGGGCTTCGGACCCGTGATAAGTGGCAGCCTTTCCCCGAGGAGATCAACCGCCGCGTCGCCGGCGTCATCGCGGACCTGCACTTCGCGCCGACCGAGTGGGCCCGCTCCAACCTTCTGCGCGAAGGCGTGGACGATTCGATCATCTGCGTCACCGGCAATACGGTCATTGACGCCTTGCAGATCGTCGCAGCCCAACCTTTGCCCTCGGAGCTTGGTCCCCTGCTTCATAAGCTCGAAGGGAAACGCCTGGTTCTGGTTACCGCCCACCGCAGGGAGAACTTCGGGAAGCCGATTGAGGCTATCTGTTCGGCTCTCGCTTCCCTGGCCTCACGTGGCGATGTAGAGATCGTCTATCCGGTCCATCTCAACCCCCATGTCAAAGAGCCGGTGCACCGCTTTCTGCAGAATGTCCCTCACATTACCCTGCTTCCGCCTCTCGATTACCTCCCGCTCGTCCAACTCATGAAGCGTGCGTACTTGATCCTGACCGATTCCGGCGGCATCCAGGAGGAAGCTCCCGCCTTCGGCATCCCGGCTCTGGTGCTGCGCGAGGTCACGGAGCGCTCCGAGGGCATCGAGGCGGGCACATTGAAACTTGTCGGCACCGACCCTGCACGCATCCTTGCGGAGGCCAACCGCCTCCTGGACAACCCCGCCGCCTATGCGCTCATGTCAAAAGCTGCCAATCCTTACGGCGACGGCCGCGCTGCCGGTCGGATCCTCGCCGCTCTCCAGGCAGCCGGCTAATTCCCTGACATTGCTGAATTGAAATGCTCCGCAGCGCATATTATGAGTATAATTATCCTATGCGCATTCTGAGGGGCCTGCCTGTCCTGCTCCTGCTCCTCCCACTGCTCCTTCCGGGCCGCGGCTCTGCAAACGCCCAGGCTCAGGATTATGAGTATTTTGACGAGACCGGCCACAATGTGCAGGGGGAATTCCTCCAGTTCTATCAACAGGCTTCCAACCCGACCCTGATCTACGGCTACCCGGTCACCGAGGAGTTCACCGCCTCAGACGGTCTGCAGATCCAATACTTCCAGCGTGCCCGCTTTGAATTGCACCCCGGCCTCGAAGAAGGCCGCCGCGTCGTTGCCACCGACCTGGGTGTGGCCCTTTACTCCCCCTCCAACCCGCTGAATATTTATAACCCCCTGGGCTGCCGCTACTATTCCGAGACCGGCTACTCGATCTGCTTCGAATTCTGGGAGTTCTTCGACGCCAACGGCGGCGTGGAGCAATTCGGCCTGCCCATCTCACCTTTCGAATACCGCCAGGACACCATCGTGCAGTATTTTCAGAAGGCCCGCTTCGAGTGGCAGCCCTGGCTTCCCCCCGGACAACGCGTCGTCCTCGCCGACCTGGGACGAATCTACTTTGATCGGCTCGGCGAAGATCCCGGATTGCTTGCTCCCGTCAAGCCGCTCAACGCCTCCATGCAGCCCGCTGTTCTCTCTTTGCGCGTGAAGGCTTTCGTTCAGAAGGCCGTCACCCTTCCGCAAGACGAGCAGACCATCTACATCGTTGTTCATGACCAGCGTGGACAGGGCCTCGCCGGGGCCGCCTGCCTCACCCGCCTGGAATGGCCCGACGGTCACCTTGATGTTGCCGACGCCCGCACCGATTCCCACGGCGTCGCCCGCCTTCAGTTCAGTTTCAACAGCCGGATGCAGGGCAGCCTGATCTCGGCGGAGGTCTCCTGCGGCTATCAGGATCTCGAAAGCACCACCCGCGCCTCCTTCCGAATCTGGTACTGAGCCCGGCCTATCCTTCCCTGATTTCCCTCCAATCGAATACCGGCCCATCTTTGCAGGCCAGTTTCCATCCCCGGTTGTTCTGAACCGCACACGCACCGCATTCTGCCATCTCCCCGCAGGGCATGGGAGCGCGCACCAGCACCTGCGCGGCAGTATGGATGCTTTTTCGCAGCCTGTAAAGTAGATCAGGCAGCGCCTCCCTGCTCACATCCATTGCCATGTAATCCGCCCACCGGCACACCTCTTCCAGCCCTTCCAACGGCTGCACCTCCACCGCCTCGGGCAGGTCCGGAAAGGGCACTTTGCAGACCAGCACAATGGCCGATCCCTGCTCCAGCAAGCCCGGGATCAAGGCTCCCAGCCTTGCGGCCGAACCATCCAATGCAGCCAGCACCGCCCGCCTCGCCTCCCGCGGCGGTTGGAAGCCTCGTCCCAGCGGACCTCTGAGAGCCAGGCGCATCCCCGGATTCCAGTTCTCCGGGATCGAACCCGCGAAGACAAAACCTCCATCGGCCCGCCCGGCCGCGAACAGCGGCACCCCCAGGCTGGACGGGTCCTTCCCCGGTCCGGATGGGCACGCCATCAGGTACTGGCCTGGCGCCGGCTCCAGCCCCGCCTCGCAGCGAAGCCTTCCCGATGCGCCCCCGTTGCCTTCATAGATCTCGCTGATCCAGCCTTCGCCTGTCACCATGTTCGCATCTTAACAGCCTTGTTGAGGATTTACAAGCCGCAAACCGTTATAATTCATTCCGGCGCCGTCATTTACCCATCGGAGGAAAACATGTCCAGCCAGAGGTTCAATGTCCAGGGAAGGAATTACAGCCGCATCTTCATCATCGTCGCGGCGGTGATCGCCGTTTTAATTCTTATCAGTTCCACATTCGTATTTATCCCTCCACAGACCAGCGCCGTTGTGATCTCCCTGCTTGCGCCGGGTGGGTATCGCAAGCAGCCCATGCAGTCGGGACTGCACATGATCGTTCCATTCGTCGAACACGTGGAAAAGTACAGCATCTCCCGCCAGACCTACACCATGTCCGTGGCGCCCGCCGAAGGTCAGATTACCGGGGACGATTCCATCCGCGCCCGCACCAAGGACGGACAGGAGATCTATGTGGACGCGTCGGTCATCTTTGCCATTGATCCCACCAAGGTGGTCCAGCTCCACATCAACTGGCAGAACCGTTACGAAGCTGAACTGATCCGTCCGGCTGTACGCAACGCGATCCGGGACGCTGTATCGCAATACGGCGTCGAGGAGATCGTCAGCACCAAGCGCGCCGAGATGGAAGATCTGGTCTCCCAGGAACTTGGCAGGAAGCTCGCAGATAACGACCTCCTCCTCGTGGGTTTCCTCCTGCGGGATATTCATTTCAGCGAAGAATATGCCGCAGCCGTGGAGCAGAAGCAGATCGCCGAACAACAAGCCCAGCAGGCAAAGCTCATCGTTGAGCAGAAACGCCAGGAAGCCGAGCAGGCCCGCCAGGTGGCGCAAGGCCAGGCGGATGCCGCCGTGATCGCGGCCCAGGGCGCGGCCCAGGCCCGCATCGTCGAAGCCGAAGCAGAAGCCAGGGCCCTGGCGCTCATTGCCGCCGCTCTCCAGAACAACCCCCAACTCCTCCAATACCAGTACATCAACAAGCT
>CAYMQX010000173.1:0-6753 GCA_964392495.1 uncultured Anaerolineaceae bacterium | reverse complement strand
TTCTCGCGGCCGGGTTTGAGGATAAGAGCAGGCATGGGTATATATTACATCAAAAGGGGGGAGGTGGGCGCGCGAAGGTCCAGAAGGGGGGCGCCAACAAGTTGTCATTGAGGTTCGGAAACGTGAATATGCTATTCGCAAGTTCAGAGTGACAAACCCAAACCAATCCAGGTCTCGCGCCAAACGCAGGTGAAGCGCGCACTGCGGGAGATGGACCACGAAGGAGGGGAGGGAGAGGAACCACGAAAGACACGAAACACACGAAAAAAGGGGCGGGCAATGGGACGCGGTTCTGCGCGGAGGGGGGAGAGAGGGCAGCCTCTGAGGGCATCCCGACCTTACAGCCTTTTGGTGCACCCAAATCAATCTGGGTATTGACAAGCTCTCTGAAAACCCTATAATGAAATGTAAGCGCTTTCAGAAAGCGTTTTCATTCCATGTCAAGAAGCACTAATCAAGCGCCAACCATCGCCGATGTTGCCCGGCTAGCGGGCGTATCAATCGCAACCGTCAGCCGGGTGCTGAACGGCAGGTCGGTGGTCCAGGGCATAACGGCAGGGCGTGTACAAGCCGCGATCGATGAGCTGAAGTATGTGCCGCGCACAGCGGCCCGGATGCTGGCAAGCCGGAAGACCTACACGCTGGGACTGCTGCTGCCAGAGATCAGCGGGACATTCTTCTCACCGCTGCTGCGCGGCATCGAGGCGGCCGCGCGGGAAGCGGGCTTTGACCTGCTGGTGCATGCCACCGAGGACCGTACCAGGCTTCCGGGTGCGCGGCGTCCGCTGGGCGAGCACAACACGGACGGGCTGTTGATCTTCACGGACAGCCTGGAGGAGATCGAGATACGGCGACTGCACGATGCGGGCCTGCCGGTGGTGCTTATGCACCAAAGCATGGAGGAGGCCGGGATACCGGTGGTGACGGTGGAAAACAAGGATGGGGCGAGAGAAATCGTCACCCACCTGATCGAGGTACACGGGCGGAGGCGGATCGCCTTTCTGCGCGGGCCGGAACGCCAGGAGGACTCGGCCTGGCGCGAGCGGGGCTATAAAGAGGCGCTCGAGGCACACGGCTTGAAATTTGACCCGGAGCTGATCGCGTACGGCGGCTTTGACCGGGAGACGGGGAGGGCGGCCGTGCGCGGGCTATTGGAGAGCGGCAGGAGTATTGATGCAATATTCAGCGGGGATGACGAGGCGGCGCTCGGCTCGTTCAGCGCGCTGCAATCCGCGGGCCTGCGGATCCCGGAGGATATCCCGGTGGTGGGCTTCGATGACCTGCCCTTTGCGCCATTCCTGGCGCCGCCGCTGACAACCGTGCGGGCGCCAACCGAGCAGGTGGGACGCGAGGCGGTACGGCAACTGCTGCGACTGATGCGCGGAGAACCGGCCGAGTCCCTGACACTGCTACCCACCCAGATCATCATCCGCAATTCGTGCGGATGCCCATGAAGGGAGGCGCCACAAGCGGATTTGATCTTTTGTCCTTTTCCAACCCTGCCGATCCTTTCGCGTCAACTCAAAAGGAGCTGAAGATGAAGAGATTGTATTTCGTGTCAAGCATCGTGATCCTGATCAGCCTGCTGCTGGCCTCGTGCGGAAAAGCGCCTGCGGCCACACAAGCCCCGCCTGCGGTGCTGAGGGTATGGATCCAGTGGGGGGATAACCCCCAGCAGATCCAGGCATTGTTCGACAAGTACACCGCCGAGTCGGGCATCAAGGTGGAGGTTACGGCGCCACTGGAGCAGGACAAGCTTCTGCCGGCGCTGAGCGGTTCGGAGCCGCCGGACGTACTGGTGCTCAGTGGAGGCGACCTGGTCAAGTCCTATTACAAGGAGGGATTGGTGGACGACCTGACCCCGGCGATCGCGGCGGGGAAGATCGACCTGGCCGATTTCTTCGAGGCGCCGCTGAACCAGTGCAAGCAGGGTGACAAACTCCTGTGCCTGCCGTGGGGAACGGATATGTATGCGCTGTTCTGGAACAAGGACCTGTTCGAGGCGGCGGGGCTTGATCCCGAGAAGCCGCCCTCCACCATGGAAGAACTGGTCGAATATGCCGACAAACTCACCAAGGTCGCGCCGGATGGGAGCATCGAGCAGCTCGGGTTCCTGCCGGACCAAGCCTGGGGACACAGTGACCTGTATATTCCGCAGTACGGCGGCTTCTGGTACAACGAAGACGGGACCAAGGTGACGGCCAATACGCAGCCGGTCATCGATGCGCTGACCTGGCAGCAGCAGTTCTATACCAAGTACGGCGTGGACAAGGTCCTGGCCTTCTCCTCGGGATGGGCCGATACGTACATGTCGGCGGATTATCCTTTCTACACGGGCAAGCTCGCCATGTACGTGGATGGCGAGTGGATGACGGGGCCGAACTTCATCAGCGCCTTCAAGCCGGAGGCGAGCTACGGGGTGGCGCCGTTCCCGCCCCCGGCGGACCACCCGGAGCGCGCCAATACGGCCGTGGTACAGGGGACGGTAGCCGTGATCCCTGCGGGGGCCAAGAACAAGGACGCCTCGGCCAAGCTGCTGGCGTGGATGATGTCGCCGGCCATCGTGGCGGAGGAGTTCTGCTTCAACGCCAACCTGCCGACGAGCAAGAAGGCGGCACAAGACCCGTGCTTCACCAGCAATCCAAAGTTCAAGGTGTTCAGCGACCTGATCGCCAACCCCAACGCCCGATTCATCGTTACCACACCGATCTCGCTGGAATTCAACGACGCATGGGCGCTCGTGGAGGAGCAGGTGCTGCACACGGGAGCGGATCCGAAGCCGCTGCTGGAGGCGCTGCAAGCCGAATACCAGCCCAAGCTCGATGCGGCGCTGAAGTAGCCATTTGCAACTGAACCGTTCGGAGGGCGGCCCACTGCCGCCCTCCCTTTATAAACAGAGGAGGCTGCCATGGGAATATTGGAATCGAACCGGAGGGGCATCCGGTGGGGCAGGCCGAGGAGGTGGAGCCGCGCCGAAAAGGCGAATTTCGGGCGGGCCATGCTCTTCCTGCTGCCATGGACCATCGGGTTCCTGGCTTTCATGCTTTATCCGATGGCGGCCTCCTTCATTTACAGCTTCGGCATTTACCATGCGCGTGCGCCGATGGAGTGGGTCGGATTTCAGAACTATATCGAGTTGTTCCAGGACGACCTGTTCTGGAAATCGCTGTATAACACACTCTATATGGTGGTGCTGGGGGTGCCGATCACGCTGTTTGCGTCGTTCCTCTGCGCGGTGCTGCTCAACCTGAAGGTGCGCGGCCAATCCTTTTATCGGGTCATCTATTTCCTGCCCTCCATCGTGCCGACGGTGGCAAGCACGATCCTGTGGCTGTGGATCCTGAACCCGCAGGCGGGGATCCTGAACACGCTGCTGGGCTATGCAGGCATCCAGGGGCCGAACTGGATGACCAACCCTGCATGGTCCAAACCGGGACTGATCCTGCTGGGAATGTGGGGGATGGGAGGCACAATCATCATCTATCTCTCCGGCCTCCAGGATGTGCCGGTCAGCCTGCTGGAGGCGGCGGAACTGGACGGGGCCAACTGGTGGCAGAGGCTGTGGAACATCACCATCCCCATGGTCTCACCGATCACGCTTTTCAACCTGATCACAGGAGTGATCGCGACGTTCCAGTATTTTGCGCAGGCTTACGTGTTCCGGGGATTCCAACCACTGGGCTACCCATTGAATTCAACGCTGTTCTACAGCGTCAACCTATACCAGAACGCCTTCCAGTACCTGAAGATGGGCTATGCCTCGGCCATGGCATGGATCCTGTTCCTGATCATCCTCGGCTGCACGCTGCTGCTGCTGAAGGTGAGCGACCGTTTCACATATTACGCGGGGTGAAGCCATGACAAGCAGCTCTCTCTCTGCGCCCGAAACAGCCCTGAGCCAGGATGACCCGCGAGAACGCGCCCGCCGCAAGAAGCGGCGCGCCCTGCTCCAGTCCATAGCGAGCCACGGCATCATCAACTTCATCGGACTATTCTTCCTGATCCCGTTCCTGTGGATGGTGATCACGGCTTTGAAGTCCAACGCGGACGTGCTGCACACACCGCCGCGCTGGCTGCCTTATGACAACGTACGCGTGAAGGTCAATGGGGAGGAACTGCCGCTTTATGACGTGCAGACCGCGAGCGGGACGAAGCAGTTGGCAGCCGTGGAGATCAAGGAGGGGGTGGGGCGTTTTGTGGACCCCGCCAACCCGGGCGAGATCATGGAGTATGAGATCCAGCAGGGAGCCACGCGCATCGCGGAGCCGGTGATGGGGATCAGCTTCCGGTGGCAGAATTTCCAGGATGCGATGAACCGCGGCAGCCGTCCCGGTGTGGGGGCCAGTTTCTGGGTGTATTTCAAGAACAGCCTGATCGTGGCCTTCTTTGCCATCATCGGCACGCTGCTTTCGAATACCCCGGTGGCGTATGCGTTCGCGCGCATGAAATTTCCGGGGCGGGACCTGCTGTTTATCCTGGTGCTGGCCACCATGATGCTGCCCTACCAGGTGATCATGATCCCGCTGTATGTGCTGTTCAATAATTTTCTACACTGGGGAGACAGCTTCCTGCCGATCATCGTGCCGAGCTTCTTTGCCAATGCATACGACGTGTTCCTGCTGCGGCAGTTCTTCCGGACCATCCCCGAGGAGATGTGCGATGCGGCGCGGGTGGACGGGGCCTCGGAGTGGCAGATCTTCACGCGGCTGGTGATCCCGCTCTCCGTGCCGGTGCTGGCCACGGTGACGGTGTTCACGTTCCTGTGGGCGTGGAACGATTTCACCGGGCCGCTGCTGTTCCTCACGAGCCCGCGCAACTTCACGATGGCGCTGGGCTTGCAGGACTTCCAGAGCCAGCGTACCATGGTATGGAACCAACTCATGGCGGCGGCGACGGTCTTCACGGTGCCGATCGTGGTGGCGTTCTTCTTCGCTCAGAAAACCTTCATCCAGGGCATCAAGCTGACCGGATCCAAAGAATAAGAGTCCAGAGTGCAAAACATGTCGCAACGGTTTTCGAAGGGGTTCTCTCAAGCCTGGGGCGGGATCGAGGCCGGAGGTACCAAGTTCGTGTGCGCGGTCGGCCACGACCCGCAGAACGTGGCTGCGGAAAAGCGCATCGAAACGACCACTCCCACCGAGACGCTGGAAGAGGTCTTTGCGTTCTTCCGACCGTTCGTGAGATCGGGGGAGGTGAGGTGCATCGGGGTCGGCTCCTTCGGACCGGTGGACCTGGACCCGGGCTCGCCCACGTATGGGAATATCACCTCCACGCCGAAACCGGGGTGGCAGGATGTGCCCCTGACGCGCAGGCTGCGCGAGGCCCTGGGGGTGGAAGTGGCGCTGGATACGGACGTCAATGCAGCCGCGCTGGGCGAGTACCTGTGGGGCGCGAGCCAGGGACTGGACCCCTGCCTGTATCTGACGGTCGGGACGGGGATCGGAGGCGGGCTGATCCAGGATGGACGGCCATACCACGGGCTGCTCAGCCCTGAAATGGGACACCTGCGTGTGCCTCACGACAAGGAACGCGACCCATTCGGGGGGGCATGTCCGTATCACGGGGACTGTCTGGAAGGATTGGCAGCGGGACCAGCCATACAAAAGCGGCTGGGGGTGCGAGGCGAGGCGCTATCAGACGAGCATCCCTTCTGGGAACTGGAGGCCGAATACCTTGCGCAGGCGGTGGCGGCCTTTATCCTGACGCTCTCGCCCAAGCGCATCATCCTGGGGGGTGGGATCATGGAAAGGCGGTCGCTGCTGGAGGGAGTGCGGGCGAGGGTCCCGGAAATCCTGAACGGCTATGTCCAGCACCCTCTCATCACGGAGAAGATCGCGGAATATATCCTCCCACCTGCGCTGGGAAGGCGTGCGGGGCTGCTGGGAGCGATCGCGCTGGCGCGGGGGCAGGAGGCGGCATGAGGATCGCATTTTCAGGGGCGGGCAGTATCAACAAAATCCATGCGGGGGCGGCGCGGGCCTGCGGAGCGGAACTGGCAGCCGTGGTGAGCCACCGGAGCGAGTCGAGGGAGAGATTCGCGGCGGAGTTCGGTATCCCGCGCCATCATGCCACCGTAAGGGAGATGCTGGCGGAGGGCGGGGTGGATGCGCTGGTGGTGGGCACGCCCAACCACCTGCACCTGCCTGATACGGTCGCGGCGCTGGAGGCGGGAGTCCACGTGATGGTGGAGAAGCCGATGGCGCAGGATGCGGGGGAGGCGCGGAGGATGTGCGCTGCGGCGGAGAAGTACGACAGGTTATTGATGGTGGCGCACTGCTTCCGTTTTGACCCGGAGGTGCGCTGGTTGAAGGAGAATGCGGGGAAGTTGGGAAGGATCATCCGCAGCAAGGGATACGGGGTGCATACCCATTGGGGGCCGGGGGGCTGGTTCACGGAAAAGCGTTATGCGGGAGGGGGCGCGCTGGCAGATATGGGCGTGCATGCAATCGATACGGCGCGTTTTCTGATGGGGGACCCGCGGCCGGTCTCGGTGTTCGCGCGCATCGGGACCTATTACGGGGATTACGATGTGGACGATACGGGCGTGATCCTGGTGGAATGGGATAACGGAGCGACTTCGTACATTGAATCGGGGTGGTGGCAGCCGCATACGGATGGACCCGAGGCGGCCACGCAACTCTATGGAAGGCAGGGGTTCGGGAGCGTCTTTCCGACGCGGCTGGAACTGCCGGATCCGTCCACGCAGGGGGTGAAACTTGTGGACCCGGGGGTCGAATTTCCGCAGGGCGAGCA
>CAYMQX010000172.1:0-6763 GCA_964392495.1 uncultured Anaerolineaceae bacterium | reverse complement strand
GATCGTGCCGATCGCGGATTTACCCGAGGCCACCATATCGTAGCGCGTGAAGCGGTTCCAAAGGTTGGCCTCGCCGCTGCTGCGTGCAAAGACTCTTTGCATGGTCGACTCGGCCCGGTGCCCAAAGGCTTCCAGCATCTCACCAACGTAGCGCTCATAGGAGAATCCCATCACCACGAAACGGCGGCGCGCAGCCTCGGTATTTCTAAGTGCGGGCGAATTGCACCAGAACGCTCCCGGCCCTCCCATGGTGGATTCGTAAAATCCGGCATGGGGAAAAGCGAACAGCCAGAGCTCATCGATCTCATTACGCGCCACCTGCTCCAGCACCTTGAAGCGCGCCAGGATCGAGGCGTAATCCACCTCGGACGGCGAATGCGGCGCAGAGGTCCCACGCAGCACATCCATGTAGCTCTGGGGTGTATAGCGGAAGCCGTCGACCTTGGGGGGGAACTCATCCAGGTCGATGCGCTGAACGATCTGGTAGCGCGCCAGGTTGCCGCTGTTCTGGAGGATGTCATTCATATAGATCGGTACCAGGTCCTCCACCCGGTACCATTTCTGCTGTTCCGAAAGCTTGCGCCCGCTGGCAGGATCCATGACGGGGTCGAAGACCAATACCAGCACGCGGCTGGAGTTGATCTGGACCGGCTCAGTGCTGTTATCTGTACTGGCAGGAGCGGGTGCAGGCGTCTTGGGCTGCCCGCCGCCGAATAATTTCAACAGGAATTCCAGGATTTTGTTCATGGGCCCGGACCTTCTATCGACAAGCCGGCTTACGGCATATTATTCGCAAAATAGACGCGGTCATTAACCGCCAGATACAGCACATGGTTGGGTCCCACTGCCATCGCGGCCACAGGTTCGGGGGGCAGCGGATTGGCGTTCCCCGCCGCCGGGCGGATCTGGTTCTGCAATTCCAGCGAGGTGGGCGTCAGGCGCAGCACTCCCTGGCTGTCAGCATCCAGCAGCAGGATGGTGGAATCGGGCGGAGACGTGAACATCATCTGCGTAATATGCGCCCGGGCGAACAGATCCGTATCCTTGTAAGCCGCATAGGGATTGCCCAAGGGAGCGGGGTCCTGGCAGCGGGTCGGGACCGTCTCGATGCGGCTGTAAGAACAGGTGGAAAGGTGTCCGTCCGAGTGCAGCAGGTAGAGGTTGTCGTCCTTGACCACCAGGTCGATGCCGTCCTGGATGGCCGGGATCTGCTCGGTAAAGAAGAAGTATGGCCGGTCGATAAAGGCCCCGTCTGTGCCCACATAGACCCAGACCGCGCGTGAGGGCGCATCCAGCACATACAGGTTCCCGGCGTCCAGCGTCATCGCTGTTACACGCTTCCAGTTGGTATCCGGAGGAGGCAGAGGGATGGCCTGGGCCACCTGGTTGGGAGCACAATAGAGCAGGTTGCCTCCCGCATCCACTCCCACTACGGTGGCATGGACCGAGTTCAGGAGCGGCATCGCCAGCAGGTCCACCAGCGGACCCACTTGGTATTGGTCATATTGACCCGGCTTGCAGCTGAAGTTCACATCCTTTACGAATCCCCGCCCCTCCTGAAATTCTGCGCGGATGATCTCGCCGTTGCGCGCATCCAGGAGATAGAGATCCCGTTCCGTGGCAGCCATGCGGCTGATCTGGATGCCAAGCCCGGTGGTGAAGGCCGGCTGGAAGCCAAGCCTCACCACGCCCAGCAGACCATCCAGCCGGCCTTCAGCCTCGGAGCGCAGAGTGGAGGTCTCATCGGTCTTGCGATAGGACTCAGCCTTGTCAACATAAAGAAGCACGGACTGCCAGGCGTCTCTCTGCATGACCGGATCCGCCAGGCTGGCCGCCTGGATCCGCGCGGTCTGCGCCTGGGCCAGGAAATTCTCATACTGGGCGCTGCGTCCGAAGCGGAGGTACATGACCATCGCGGCGGTTACCACCAGAAGCGGGATGGCGAGGGCTATGAAGGCCAGGGCAAGGTTGGAAAGCGGCCTGGATTCGCCGCTCTCACCGACCGGGAATAATTGCGGAAGGAAGCCGCGTACCCATTGAACGAATCGCTGGGTGCGGTTCCTCCATGCCTTCATCCCTCCCACCGCGGCCCTGGCAGCCCGGCGTGTCGCCTGGGATGGCTCGCGAGGTACCGCTGTGTGTTTCACAGGAAGACCGGCATCCGGAGCGGACTTTTCCAGGCGCGGCTGCAGCCGCGGGATGGAAGGCGGAAATTCACGCGCACCGGCATGCTCCAGGGAAGCCGAAGGGGCGGGTATTTCCTCCGATCCGGAGAAGGCCGGGATGGAGTAGGCGGAGGCCTCAACGGCCTGGGGTCCTGTCGGTGCGACAGATTCCGCAGCGGTTTCGGAGGCCGTGACTGCCGGGGCCGGGGCTGCGGAGTGCTCAGGTCTCGCCTGTAAACGGTTCAATTGTCCCGTTCCCCCCGTCACTTGCAGCAGTACGGCATGCAGGTCTTCCCCGGTCAATGCCAGGAGGCGGCGGCGGGTGACATCCAGGGATGCCGGACCGGCCTCGGCCAGGGTGGTATTCCAGGCCGCCGGAATCTTCCCGGCGATCAGAATACGATCCCCCGGCTTGAGCTCCGTCTGTGTGAAATAGCGGGCCGGCGATTTCGATACCCCCAGGCCTCTCCCGGAGAGTCCCGGCTCGAAAATATGACGGCTTTGGTCTCCCAGGAAGAACACATGCATGGGGCCGGAGAGCAGCACCGTGCATTGGCTCTCACGCAGCGCCAGCAGTGCCAGCCAGCCAATGGCATACTGCCCGCGCACACTGGTGGATTTGTTCCTTTCCAACAGCGCGTTATTGACCGCATCCGCCGCCGCCCGCAGCGCGGAAGTAAGGGGGCCGGAGACCTGGTGGAAACGCTCCACGGCCAATCCGGTCAGGTGGGCATATTCGGTGACCGAAAAGCTTGCGTTGCCGGTGAGCAGCAATTGCAGCACAAGCCTATCCTGCTCACGGCCGCGCGCCGCTTTGCGGGGAGGGGCTGCTGCAGCCACGCCCGGGAGCGAGGCTGGTTCATGTCCTTGGGTACGGTAGAGGGGACTGAGGGTTAGGTCGAGTGACACGTTGGCAGCGTTTGAAATGAAAGGGATTTGTCTTTCATTATACTGGTAAAATTCGCCCGACATCTCATACGAAGGGATTCGGCAGGTCGGATCAATGGAATATCGGGTTCACGAAGATTTCTCAACCCTGGAGGCTCACGAATGGAATATGCTGGCGGTGAGGGGGCTCCGGGATGTCCCTTTTCTACGTTATGAATATTTGCAGACCTGGTGGGAGACGCGCGGCGGCGGGGAATGGCCCGCGGGCCGGCTCCTGCTCATCTCTGCACATCAGCAGGGCCGCCTGGTCGGGATCGCCCCGCTCTTCATCGCAGAGCATGACGGCCGCTCCGCCCTGCTGCTCCTTGGCAGCATCGAGATCTCGGATTACCTCGACCTGATCGTACATCCAGACGATCTGCCCGGGTTCCTGGCAGGGCTGCTGGACTTTCTTCAAGATCATCCCGTCTCGGCCGGGTTGCCACTGGATTGGTACAACCTGCCAGAGGCCTCCCCCACACTCAAAGCCCTCCAGTCTGAGGCCGCCCGGCGCGGCTGGGAATATGCAGAGAGCATCTACCATCCCACGCCGGTCATCCTGCTCCCGGAGAGCTACGAAGCCTATCTCGCGGGCGTGGAGAAAAAACAGAGGCACGAGATCCGCCGGAAGGTACGCCGGGCAGAGGAGAGCGGACGCGGCGTCCGCTGGTACCTTGCCAGCGGAGGAGAGAAACTCGATGCAGAGAGTGAGGAACTCTTCCGCCTGATGGAATCCGACTCCAATAAGGCCAGCTTCCTCACCGGGCCGATGCGCCAGCAGATGAAGCGCACCATCCACCTTGCATCACAGGAGGGCTGGCTGTGGCTGGCCTTCCTTGAGATCGACGGGAGGAAGGCCGCGGCCGCGCTGAACTTCGATTACGGCAACAAACTATGGGGCTACAACTCGGGGGTCGATCGCAGCTTCATGGACCTCTCCCCCGGCTGGGTGCTGCTGGCCTATTCGCTGCAGTGGGCGGCGGACAACGGCCGGAGCGAGTTCGATTTTATGCGCGGCGACGAGGAATACAAGTATCGCTTTGGCGCCGTCAACCGGCACGTGCTGCGGGCCCGGGTAACTCCCGCCTCCTGACGGACCGCTCCCTTTATGAACACGGATCCTCCGCGCAAGCGTCTCCGGGAACTCGGCCTGGCTCCCGGGATCTTTCCCCCCGGAAGGTGGAACGCGATCACCGACCTTGCCGGCGTCCAGGTCGGACATACCACCCTTTTCGAAGGCGCTGACATCCGCACCGGGGCAACCGCCATCCTTCCGCACGCCGGGGACCTTTTCCAGGACAAGGTCCCGGCTGGCATTGCCATCGGGAACGGGTACGGCAAGTTGATGGGGTTCACCCAGGTGGATGAACTGGGCGAACTGGAGACCCCCATCGTCCTGACCAACACGCTGGCTGTTCCCCGGGCCGCGGAAGCATTGATCGAACATGCCCTCCACGCCATTCCCCAGGCAGATGTACAGAGTATCAATCCCCTTGTGGGCGAGACCAACGACGGGCTCCTCAACAACATTCGGAAGATGGCGGTCCGCAAGGAGCATGTACTCCTCGCCATTGAGAATGCCGCCTCCGGCCCGGTTCCTGAAGGCTGCGTGGGCGCCGGGACCGGTACCGTCTGCTTCGGCTGGAAGGGAGGCATTGGCACAAGCTCCCGTTCGCTTCCCGAAGACCTGGGCGGATATACCCTCGGAGTCCTCGTACAGACCAATTTCGGGGGCGTGCTTCACATCGCCGGCGTCCCTGTGCAGAAGCCGGAGGCCAGCTTGAACGAATCCGGCGGGCGCGGACCGGGCGACGGCTCCATCATGATCGTGCTTGGCGTGGATGCCCCTCTCTCCGACCGCAACCTCAAACGACTTGCCCGGCGGGCTTTGGCGGGGCTGGCACGGACGGGCGCTTCCATGAGCAATGGCTCAGGCGATTACGCGATCGCCTTTTCCTCCGCAGAATCTGTCCGCCGGACACCAGGCCGGCGTGCCGAGGTATGGTCCTACCCCGAACTGCCCAACTCGAAGACCTCTGCTCTCTTCCAGGCCGCCATTGAGGCCGTGGAAGAGGCCATTTACAACTCGCTCTGCATGGCGCAGACCACCGCCGGGTATGGAGGGCGTACAGTCCATGCCCTGCCGCTCGATGCAATCCCTGAGATGCCGCCGTCCTCCCTTAAATAAACTGCAATTGACCTGCAACTGCGCCTCGCATAGTCGAACCTCCAATTTATGCTATACTTTCCTCATGCAGACCCGCGAGGCATGGCCCCACTGGGCCTCCCTGCTGCAAAGATATCACCTCGATCAATTGACCGCCTGGGTACTCGAAGCAGGAGGGCCTTTTGCCCTGCTCGGTGCGCAGGCGCTTTATTTTGGCCGCACCTTCCTTGGCCCGGGGCGGGTCGATCCACTGGCGCGCACGCTGGAAGACGAGGGCGAATTGAGGGATTTTATAGCCTTCCTGCATTCGGGACGATCCAATGGTTGAACTGCTGGTCATCCTGTTATCCATCTTCGCCCTGCTGGGCCTGACCTTCCTGCGCCGAAAGGCCGCGCGCATCTTCCGGCCCATCCCGGCCTTCAATCAGCTCTACCGCTTGCTGGGGCTGAGTGTGGAGGGAGGCACCCGCCTGCATGTCTCACTTGGGCGCGGCAGCCTGCTGACAGCGCGCGGCGGTCCCTCCCTGGCAGGCCTGGCCATGCTGCGCCATCTCACCGAGCGTACCTCGGTCGGAGACCTGCCTCCCGTGGCCACCACGGGCGACCCCGCCCTTGCCCTGTTGATGCAGGATACACTCAAGGCCGGGTATCAGGCCGCAGCGGCCGACGAGCTCTACCAACCCACCACCGGGCGGCTCTCGGGTGTAACGCCCTTTTCGTATGCTGCGGGTGCCATGCCGGTCATCATGGATGAAAATGTATCCGCCAACTTTTTGGTCGGCAGCTTCGGCCCGGAGGTGGCGCTGATCGCAGATGCCTCTTTACGGGCAGGCTCACCCATGCTGGGCGGCACCGATGACCCGGCGGCTCAATCCATCCTCTTCGCGGCTTCCCAGGAGCCGCTCATCGGCGAGGAATTATTCGCCGCCAGCGCCTATCTCAGCGCAGACCCCTCGCAGGCGGCCAGCCTTGTCCTCCAGGATATCCTGCGCTGGCTGCTGATCGCCTTCCTCCTGGGTGGAGCTCTCCTAAAACTGGTGGGGGTGATCTGATGCGGATCGTAGGCGCCGCTATTGCCATTGCGGTCGGCCTGCTTGTGCTGGCCGGCTATTTTGTACCTCCCCTGGCGGGCTTGCAGGCCCAGCTGCTGAACTGGGCCATGCTCCTGGCAGGAGTGGCCGCCTTGATGGGCGTCTTCAACCTGATCGCCGTCCACGGGGCAAAGGTCCGCACAGGCAGCAAGGGAAGCGTTTACAGCGCTCTGCTGATTCTCTCGCTGTTCCTCACCTTTGTACTGGCGCTCTTCCTGAGGCCCGTCCACCCCATCGTGCAGACGCTCTTCAACGGCGTGATCCTGCCCGTGGAAGCGACCTTGATGGCGATCATCAGCGTCAGTCTGATTTATGCGGCCATCCACCTGCTACGGCGCGGCCCCGGCCTGATGAGCATCATTTTTCTGGTCACCGCACTCCTGATCCTGGCTGGCTCCATCTCCCTGCCCTTC
>CAYMQX010000171.1:0-6827 GCA_964392495.1 uncultured Anaerolineaceae bacterium | reverse complement strand
AATCTCATAAGCTTTCGCCCTTCTGATCGCTTTGACATCCTTTATCGGATAACCTGCCATCCGGCCAAGATCAATATCCAAATTCCATATCGGATAATTTGTTGTATTGCCGGATGCGTCCAATTCCTGCAATTGCTCATCGGGAGGTTTTGCTTCTGTATCAAAGTCGAACTTTGTTTGGGCATTTTCATACTTGACCGCTATCAGATCCGGTTTGATGGTTAATGGCCATTTGAATTGTTTGCCTGTGATTTCAAACGCCCACGAAAATACACCCGGTTCGGTCTTTTCGGAAGATGGATCGATCTGTGTAAACGGGACTTCCTTTCCGTCCGCATCTGTGATGATTGGCCAGCTTGAAAACGATACTGCCTGGGCTCCCTGAGGCAGACCAAGAGAAAGGAATTTGCCCATCAAGACATAACCATCCTGGGTCTCGGTGGCTTTTTCGAGAACCAGGGGGTTTCCGTTTTCCACTTTCGCAGGCGATGTATTACAGGCATTGAGGGTCAGCGCAAGTAGAAATAGATATGCGATCAGCCGTTTTTTCATTTTGCTCCTTTGATTAACTTCACAAATCATACTTGATACTTGTTTTGGAAGCACAAACGGCTGCCCTACATCTGCCCTGTGTTTTTCAGGCATAATATGATTGTGCGAGGCCGCCGGACGGCCTGTGTCATGCCTGTTGGTGCACGCGTGGGAAGGTGTGGAAAATGCCCGCCGCAGGTACTGCACGCCGCGAAGCAGCAGTCCCACACGTCAGGCGCATATCACCCCGGCGCGCTTGCGGGACGCCATGTTGGGCAGTGTCTAAATTTATTTAAGGACTCTAATATTTGAAAACGGTACATTCTTACTGTCCCCCCAAACCGTTTGGGACTTTTGACGGAATGGATTAAAATCAGATAAATAAATTATACAACCCGGTCAACACAAGGGCAACCACGCCAAACTGGCCTCCCAGACTCATGGATCAAATCTCCGGCGCTACCAGCACCATTCAGGATCTTCCCGGGCACAAGGACGTCAAACCCACCATGATCCATACGCATGTACCCAACCGAGGCGCCTCTGATGTGCCTTCCCCACGGGATGACAGCTCATCCTGAGTGGAAGCCGCTTTCCTCCCCGGCGCTGCCCGCCAGGGCAGGTGTGCGGTAGAAGTCGAAGGGCTGTCACCTCATGCCTGCACCTGTTTTGCATACCAAGCTCACGATTCCATACAGACAGGCCTCTCACGTTGCCCGTCCGCGCCTGGTGGAACGGTTGGACCGGGGGATTGAACTTGGACATCGCCTGATCTTGGCATCCGCCCCTCCGGGATATGGAAAGACCACTTTATTCAGCGAGTGGCTGGACCAGGGAAAGCATCGCTTTGGGTGGCTCGCACTGGACGAGGGGGATAATGATCCCTCCCAGTTCTGGATGTACCTGGCGAACGCACTGACGCCTCACCTTCCCAACCTGGCTGATACGATCCAGACCCTTCTGCAAAGCGATCCGCTCCATCAACTGCCGGGGGATGCCCTGACCACCACCCTCATCAACGCGCTTGCACAGGAGAAGACGCCGCTGCTGCTGGTCCTGGATGACTATCATGTGATCCGGAACGGACGCATCCATGCGATTCTGATCCAACTGCTGGCGCGCATGCCGGCAAATTTTCACATTGCCATGACCAGCCGCAATGAACCGCCGCTCGAACTCCCACGCCTGCGCGCCCGCGGGCAGATCACTGAAGTTCATGTGGACCTCCTCGGTTTTTCAGAGCATGAATCAACAGGCTACTTGAACGAGGCGATGAAACTGGGGCTGCCCGCCGATGAGGTCGCGGTTCTGACCGGCCGCACCGAAGGCTGGATCGCCGGTCTGCAATTGGCGGCGTTGGCGCTGCAATCCATCCAGCAGGAGGACAGGTCTGAATCGACGGCGTTCATCCGGACGTTCGGCGGCAGTCACCGTTATGTGACCGATTACCTGGCCGATGAGGTATGGAACCGCCAGAGCGCTTCGACCCAATCCTTCCTGCTTCAGACCAGCCTGTTCGAAGAACTGACCGCCCCGCTCTGCGACCATGTCCTGGAGCGGAACGACTCGCAGTCGGTGCTGGAGTCATTGGAACATGCCAACCTCTTCCTGCTCCCGCTGGATTCGACCCGTCAGTGGTATCGCTACCACCCCTTGTGGGCGGAGATGCTCCGGTCGCGTTTCAAACGCGGCGGGTCGAAGCAGAGCGAAGAGCTGCATCGCCGCGCGTTCCAATGGTTCTCGAACAACGGATTTTTGGAGCAGGCCGTCGTTCATGCCATGGCTGCAGGTGAGATGGAACAGGCAGCGGACCTCGTCGAAACGACAGCGAGAGATCTGGTCATGCGCGGCAGGAGCGCCACCCTGCAGGGCTGGCTTGCGAAACTGCCTCACGCGTCCATCCTCGCCCGGCCGCCGCTGGTCATCGCTCAATGCTGGGCGCTGATCACGGATGGCAGACTGGATGAAGTGGAGCTGCTCCTCGATGAGATCGGTGGAGACGACAAGCTGTCTCCCGTGCTGGTGGGGGAGATCGCGGCCATCCGCGCCATCCTTGCAACCGTGCACCAGGACCTGCCCGCCATTCATCAGTATGCGCAGGAAGCCCTGCGCTTGATCCCGCTTGAAGACAGCTCCATCCGCTGCGGGGTGCTGCTCAGCCAGGGGACGGCGGCGGCGCTTTCGGGCGAGCTTGAGCGCTCCGTCCAATTGCTCACACAGACCATTCAGGAAAGCCGGAACGGCCGCCAGCCCATCATCCACTTGATCGCCACCAGCACGCTCGCGCAAACGTACGAAGCGATGGGAGACTTTGAACGCGCAGAGCGCCTGCACCGGCAGGTGATCGCCCTGGAAGCCGACCCCGCCTTGAGCGGGCTGCCGTTGATCGGGGTGGGGTATGTCGGCCTGGGCGGAGTCCTGCACGAACATTTGCTTTTCGATGAAGCCGGGTCTGCCCTGCACAAAGGGTTGGAGATCGGCCGGCGCTGGGGCAGCCCTGAGATCCAGATCGGCGCTTATTTAAGCCTGGCGCGACTGCGCTTCACGCAGGGCAGGCTGGAGGAGGCGCAGGCCTTCCTCGAAACACTGGAAAGCGGGTTCGCGGCTGCCATGCCCATCCACGAAAGTGGATTCCTCCGTTCCATTCGGGCGCGCTTTTCTCTTGCGATGGGGCAATCGGCGTCCGCCGAAGCATGGGCAAAGGAGTTTGCTCCTGCTGATGCGCCTCCCGTTACCTTTGAGAATGAAAGTCAAATGCTGGTCCTGGTGCGGATCCTGCTGGTGCGTCGTGAATTCGGACGCGCCGCAGAATTACTCGTACGGCTTGAGGCTTCTGCCCGCGCAGCCCATCGCTCCAGCCTGATCGAGATCCTGCTGTTGAAGATCCAACTCCCGGCCCTGGATGCGCGTGAGAAGGATTCCATTTTCAAGGAAGCCCTGCGGATGGGGGAGCCGCAAAACCAGCGCCGCGTGTTTCTGGATGAGATGGGACTGCTGCCATACCTGCAAACCTATCGCGCCAAACACCCCGAGGATCGGTTCGCCGCCTCTCTGGCGGATGATTTTGAGCGGCGCGCCGCCGTGCAGGGTCCCTCCGCCCTGTTGAGCGAGCGTGAAATGGACGTGCTCCGCCTGTTATCGGCGGGGCTTTCCAATCAGGAGATCGCCGGGCGGCTGGTCATCGCGCTTTCGACGGTGAAGAGCCATGTTAAAAGCATTCTGATGAAACTCGAAGCCGAAAACCGCACCCGGGCGGTGGCGCGCGCCAGGGAGTTGAACCTGCTCTGAACATTCCCCCCACCCGTTCATCCTTTCGAGGGATGACCCCCTCATCCCTTCCCGGTAGGATATGCCCATCCATAAACGATGGGCATTTTTCTTTCAAAAGGAGATTAAACATGAAGATTCTGATCGTCGGCGCAGGCATTATCGGGAGCATCTACGGCTGGGCGTTTGCGGAAGCGGGGCACGATGTTGTACATCTCGTCCGCACCGGCAAAGCCTCGAAATTCGCAGAAGGCTTCGAGATCGATATGTATGATGTCCGCAAAGGGCACAAACGGAACTTCACCGGACATTACCCCATCCGTGTCACCGAGGCGCTCGATCCGTCTGATGGGTATGACCTGGTCCTTGTCCCCACCAAGCATTATCACCTGCTCGAAACATTGAGGCAGATCGTTCCGCAGGCCGGGAATGCGGATTTCCTGCTCCTCACCCAGAACTGGGATGGGACGGAGGAGATCGATGCCATCCTGCCGGCCTCGCGCTATGTCTTTGGGGATGCCAAGGCGGGCGGAAAGTTCGAAGGGAACCGGCTGATCGCCACCATTGCGAGCGTGGACGTGGGACAGGTGGACGGCCGTCACGATGCATGTTTGGAGAAGGTGCTTGCGCTGTGCGCCTCGGCGCAGGTGGCTGTCACCGTCCACGCCAACATCCTGCACTATCTCTGGGTGCAGTATGCCATCACCGGCGGGTTGTGGCCCGCACTGGTCAAAGCCGGCAGTTTCGAAGCGGTGCTGGAGAATCGTCAGGTCGGCGAACAGGGATTGCGCGCCGCGCGCGAGTCGCTGGAAGTCGCCGCCCGCCGCGGTGTGAACCTGGCGAAGTTCCCCGAGACAAAGATGTACATGAACAATTCGCCATTCGGCATGTGGATCGCCAATATTGTGATCAAAGTGCTGTTCCGCTATAACAAACTTGTCCAGCGCAGTTCAGCACACGGGCTTGAGGACATCGAGGAAGTGAAAGCGTTCTACTATGACCTGCTCAACAGTGGACGCACACTCCATGTGCCCATGCCTGCCTTGAGCGCATTTGAAACCGATATCAAGCATTTTGAAGGAGCAGCCTCATGAAAACATTGATCGTGGGTACAGGTGTCATCGGCGTCCTCTACGGATGGGCGCTGCAAAAAGCGGGTGCGGAAGTCACACACTTCGTCCGCCCCGGCAAATCCGGCCGGTTTCCGAAGGGCATCACCCTCGACCTGCTCGACGAGCGCAAGGGCCATCCGCCCAAGTCCATCCAACAATACCCGATCCACTGTGTGGATTCGATCTCTCCGGCGGACGGCTATGAGCTTATCATCGTGCCGACCAACGGTCAGCAGGTGGAAGGGGCGTTGAAGGAATTGGCTCCGGTTTCAGGGGATGCCACTTTCCTTCTATTCTCCAGCAATTGGGAAGGGCTTACCGCCTACGACGCCATCCTGCCGCGTGAACGTTATTTGCTTGGATACCCGGATGGCGGCGGGACGGTCAGGGATGGCGTCTACTGGACGAACCTGGGAGCAGAGGTTCATCTGGGTGTGGTGGAAGGTCAATCTGCCGCACGGCTGGAGCGGGTGAAGAATCTATTCCTCCGCGCCGATATGAAACCTGATATGCAGGACAACATGCTGCACTGGTTATGGGTCCATCATGCAGGCGTGATCGGGTTCGCGGCTGGACTGGCAAAGTATCGCCTGCTCGATCCATATCTCGCGGACAACGAACTGGTCCACCGGTCCATTCGAGCCACGAAAGAACTGTACGATCTATGTGCCCGCCGCGGCGTGGACCTGCAGAAATACCCTGAGATCAGCTATATCAAGCTGCCCATCTGGTTGGTGGCTTTCCTGTTGCGCCGGAACTTCCGCCGCAATGAGAGTATGCAGCGCTACACCGCTCACGCCGTCGGTGAGGGCAGCCGCAGGGAGTCGAAGTATCACTACGACCAGGTCATGCAATCTGCCGCTGCGCTTGGATTCGAGATGCCAAACTTGAACGCGCTGGGAAAATATCTCACGATGTCTTGAATTTCAATTGAAACCCCAAAAGACGAACACCCCTCTCAGCAGGGGTGTTCTTGTTTACCGGTCGGATGATCCTTTATTTGGCGGGTATAAAATGTTGAGGCCGGAACTTATGCCCGTATGCCCGTTCTATCCCGAAAGTTCATCCATGAAGTTCCCTTTCAAGGCCGGATCCTTTCGAATTCTGAAATCAGCTCAGGGAAATTGCACTACTTCGCCGACGGTCAGGGTATGGTAGATTTCAGGAAATGCGGCCTCGAAAGCGGCCAATGCTTCGGGACTGCTGTCATGCGGAGACAGGGCGACCAGGCCGGGACGCCTGGTCTGCAGGAATTGAATATGTGGATAAACTTCATTGGCAGCCAGGCCTTCATAATGCAGGCCTCCAACCACGCCTGTAACAGGCATGCCATACAAGGTTTCGGCGCGCTCCACCAGCTTCTCGAGACCCGGGTGTCCACAGCCGGCGATCAGCACCAGTCCATGCCCTGCCACATGAACAACCAGCGCCTGTTCAGCACTTCTTGCGTTGTAGAGTAACATCGGCCAGGTTTCCGCGTAGGAAATCGCTCCTGTTGTCGCCACATCGGATCCCGGCAGGGTTGGGATGGTCACATGTACCGCACCCGGAAAAGCAATGTCTGTTGGGACGAAGATGATTCGCCCGCCCAGCCCACCCGGAAGTTCACCGAATAAGACCTTATTCTCCTTCCAGGCCGTGATGCCGCCCATATGATCGGGGTGCGGATGGGTGAGCACGATCCTGCCGATCTCATTCCAATCGATCCCCAATGCCTGCATATTTTGCATGAATGGCGCCACTTCCGATTCATTTGGATTATGGCCAATATCCATCAATATCGTGGAAGAATCGGTGCGGATCAGGTAGGAGACTCCATGACCGCTGATCAAGTCGGGGCCAGCGCCGGCTTCTTCATATAAAGGCATGATCTCAAGATGTGAAGTGGCTGCCAGTGCAGGGGCGGTGGGCAGAGGC
>CAYMQX010000170.1:0-6857 GCA_964392495.1 uncultured Anaerolineaceae bacterium | reverse complement strand
GCCCTATGCGGCGAAAGCGCTTCTTTTTTCCCTGTCCCTGGCGACTCTCACCCTGTTGATAGCGAGGATACCGATCGATCTCTGGCAGCTTGCGGCGCTTGCTGCGCTCGCGGCCCTTTTTTGCATACCATTTCTTATCCTGATGAGCGGGCTGCCGAGGCCTGCGGCCATTTCGCCTGATGACTGGGATCTCTGGCAGGTCCGGATGCTTCCTCTACTGGCGGTCATTCCGGTGATACCGGGTTATCTGGTATTGCGTGGTATTCCTTCCTTTGCCAGACTGCTGATCCTGATGCTCATGGTATTATTCGTCGGCGTGTATCCCCTCAGCGGGACCATTCCCGACGAACAGAGGCGTAATGCCATATTGGGCGGAGTACAGGCGGGGATGATCTTTTATATCTTTGCATATACCCTGTATATACGCGTTCGGGCGCCAATCAGGAAATAAAATCCGGGCCTTATTACGGAGCAGACCGATTTCCATGCCAACCCAGGAGGAAGTGTATCGCCAGCATGCCGGCGGGTACGAAAGATTGATCGCGGCGGAGGACCACCAGGGCAATATCCTGAGGGCGCTCGAACAGATCATCTCACTGGAGGGATTGGATATCCTCGATCTCGGCGCCGGCACGGGACGTCTGGCTTCACTCGCGGCTGTACGTGCCCGATCCTTCCTCGCATTCGATCTATCCCGTCATATGCTCAGCGTGGCACAGAAGAAACTGCAAAGGCTTGCTCCCGGACACGGGCTCGCGGCCGCTGCAGATCACCGCTTCCTTCCGATCGGGGCAGGCTGTGCGGACCTGGCGCTTTCGGGTTGGAGTGTCAGTTATCTTGCGGTCTGGAGCCCTGATCACTGGCGGCGCGAACTGGAATCCTGGTTGACCGAGATGCGGCGCGTGCTTCGACCCGGCGGAATGATCGTCCTGTTTGAATCGCTGGGAACGGGAAACGAGAAGCCCATCCACCTGCCGCACATGGAAAATTTCTACCCGTGGTTGGATGATGAAGGCTTTGAGAATACCTGGATCCGTACAGATTATCGTTTTAGCTCGGTGGAGGAGGCCGCTCAACTGGCCGGGTTCTTTTTTGGGATCGGGATGGAAGAGCGCATCCGCAGGGAAATGATCACAGACCTGCCGGAATGCACGGGCGTATGGTGGAAAAAGATGATGCCTTGATGCTTTAGACTCTCAAGCCTGTATTGCAAACCGGTTCCGGGCTGCCGCTGCCAGTCCGATCACAACCAGGGCAAGCATGGCTCCCGCGAACAGCCACTTGATGAATGTAAAACCCGCAGTGAGCCAGGCAAGGGCGGCAGGGACCGCTGGAAAGACGGTGAGCATTACCACGATCCCAAGATTTTCCAGCAGGTCGAAAAGCCAGGTGCCAAAGGGCAGGACGTTCCATCGCTGAATGCTATTGCGTGGGTCAAAACCTCTACGGAAAAGCCAACTGATCAGCAGGGAAAAGAACAGCGTGTATATGATGGGGTAGATCAGATCAACAGTCAATTCCATGTTGCGGTAAAAGACGCGGCCAAACTCCCCATAAGCGGCAAGCGTCTGATCGACCCTGGCAGGTGTGTAGAATAACAGCGGATCGAGCGGGCCGGGACCGCCCGAATCGAATTTCATCAGGGCTGTGCCCAGGGGAAGGATGAAGAGCATGAAAGCTGCATCCAGAAGGAACAGGATAAAGACAAGCCAACCTTTGGCGTGCCTGTGCAGAGTTCCGGAAATTTGCAGCAGCATCGGGCTCCTTGTTAATCAGGATCCTGGGAGGACGCGAGAATTTCATGGATAAGCCCCGGGATTTTGTTAAGGGCTTGTCGGTTCATCCGGGCATATTCCTGCACGGACTCGGCCATGCCCAACAGCTTTCGGTTATCCTGCACCAGCGATTGAACCAACTCGCGCTGCTCCTGGTGCTTCAGAGCCACCCAGCCCAGCCGGTGACGCTCAATAAACTCCAGATTGACCTCTTCCTGGCCGGGAATGAAGGCCGTGGCGATAAATGGCTTGCCGAGAGTAAGAGTCTCGAAGAGCATATTCGGGCCGGCCTTGCCCATCACCACGTCGGCGGCTTGCATATAGGGGGCAAGCTGCCGGGTGAAGGGAAGAGCAAAAATATTCTTTTGACCTGCGAATTGCCTTATCAAACCTTCGTTGGTGCCAGCCGCCACAATAACCTGCACCTCGGGCAATTTCAAGAGGGATGATACGGTCTGAGCAAAACGGGCTGCGCCCTCCCCGCCACCCTGCGCGAAAACTGTGAATTTGCCGGGGGTCAATCCAAGTGCGGTCAGGGCCGCGGGTCGATCATCCATTGTGGCATTCAGGAACTGGCCGCGCACGGGCCAGCCCGTAAAATGCAGGCGGGAAGGATCGAATCCTGCAGCAAGGGCCTGCTGGTAGGTCTCACGGGTAGGGGCAAAGGTGATGGCGGCGCGCTTTTCTGTCAGCCAGGAATAATGCACGCCATTGGGATCAGAAAAGAGCATCACCAACGGACGGTCGAGACGCCAGCGGCGCATGGCATAGGTGACCTCGCTGGTGAGGAAGGGGTAGGTGCTTATGACGAGATCTGGATCGGTTTGACGGAGGGCGCCTCGTACGCGCCGTGCCAGCATCACGCTGGAGACTGCATGGGCGACCCGGGCGCGTCTTTTTCCGTCCGAGAGCTTGAATTCGGCTTCCCACAGCCATAGCGCATGACGGCTGACCGTGCGATAATGCCAGTGGACGATCCCGGGTTGAGGGTCGAGGATGGTAATCTCGTAATTATCTGCCAGCAGGTCATGGAGCGCCTCGGCCAGGCTGATATGCCCGCCGCCGGTACGTGAGGCAAAAACCAGGATCTTTTTCATTGGGTGAATAAATGCTTGCATATGAAATCGAGGGCCGCGGCCCTGGTCTTCTCATGATCCATGGATTTGGGATCTCCTATAATATTTGGAGGGAGCTCAGGCCGCTTCTGTGGGAATATTTTACACTGATCATGGTGGCACTGCCCGGGATCGACGGGTCGCCGGCTCCCGTTCCAGGGGGCGATTACCTGGATGCCGCGGCGAAGGCGCTTTTGCAGGTCCGCGAATCCCTGGGGATCGATTCCTGGCGAGTTCTCAGTTATTCCTCCGGGACCCGGGCTGCGGAGCGATATCTTGCGCTGGACGGGGAACATGTCGCAATGGCCGCTTTCCTTTGCCCGGTGCGGACTTCAGTGTCCGCGGCCAGGGCGCTTCAGGCAGCCATTTATTGTGATCGCAAATTCCCACAGATCGGGAACTGGGTGCTTTCCGGCTGGCGTTTTCTTTTTCTTCTCAACCTGTTCGGCTTTAATCTCAAGGGTGGGCCAAACTTGAAGGCATGGTATGAGGAGATCACAGCCCAGCCAGTGGACATTCTCAAAGAGACCCTTGGAAGCATCCCGGATGGAGGGCAGACAGAATTCAGGATCCCAGCCGGACTCCGCCATCTTTTTGTTTGGGGCAGCGAAGACCTGATCACTGCCTCGCCTCGCCTTGCCCTGGGGAACAATCGGCTGATCCATGCCAATCACAGCGCGCCGCAGACCGCCGCCCGGGAGGTAGCGGAGATCATCATTCCCTTCTTCAGGGATGGCGGGGTCAGCGAATGAAGGCCTCGGGTCGGCCGGCGAGGGCATCTTCGATGCGCTGACCATGCTGCCCGATCAACTCAAGCCTGCGGGACTCTTCCAGGGAGAAATAACCCACGTCGGTCGTCTCACTGCTCAGACCCAGAGCGCCGCCAACGACGCCTGCCTCGAATGACAATGCGACGACATGGGACTTGTGCCCGTCGGGATAGATCACCAACTGGTCCGGGTCGCTGTACACGCCGATCAGCCGCAGCACCTCGACCTTTAAACCAGTCTCCTCCCAGACTTCGCGGATACAGGCCTCGGCGGCGCTTTCTCCGGGTTCCATCGCCCCACCGGGAAGGCACCACATTCCATTATCCGTCCGCCGGGTCAGCAGGATCTTCTCACGATCGCGATCAAAGATGACGGCGCTGCATCCCAGACGGATCTTCCCTGCTTTCGACAAGCGCAGGCCGCGGCGAACCTCGGTTTTTTTCATGCGCCCTCACAGGCGCGACAAGGCTGGATCAACTGGCCCGACCTTGCGGGAAACGCTCCTGAAAGATCACTTAATGAAGGTCCCATTCCGAAGCTCGCTGAGAGTCTGCTGGATCTCCTCCATGGTGTTCATCACGAAGGGACCGTAGGGGACGATGGGCTCTTTGAATGGTGCGCCGGAGATCAGCATGAAGCGGACCGGTTCGCTGCCGGTCTCCACCTGGAGGTTGTCGCCATCTTCAAAGACTACCATACGCACAGCCTCCACCTCCCTGACATCTGCACCGAACCTGCCGCGGCCCTCAAAGACGTAAGCCAGGACGGTGTGGCCGGGGGAGACAGGAAGGCTGAATTTGGAATTGGGTTCGAGAGCGATATCCATGTACAGGGGCGAGGCTGCGATTCCGGTCACCGGGCCCTGGAAGCCATCGACCTCACCCGCCACCAGGCGGATGCTGGCTCCATCTTTTTGGACACAGGGAATGGTGGAGGCACTGACCTCCTGATAACGCGGCTCGCCCATCTTCTGCGCGGCGGGCAGGTTGACCCAGAGCTGGAAGCCATAGATGGCCCCGGTGGGACCGCGGCGCGGCATCTCCTCGTGCAGGATGCCGCGGCCGCTGGTCATCCATTGGACATCCCCTTCGCTGATCAGCCCGGCGTTTCCCAGGCTGTCGCGGTGGTTGACCGAGCCCTCGAGCATGTAGGTGACGGTCTCGATCCCGCGGTGAGGATGCATGGGGAAGCCGCGGATGGGACCCTCTATGGGATCGTTGAAGGCGAAGTGATCGAAGAGAAGGAAAGGGTCGTACTCATTGGAGCGCCTGGGCGCGATGGAGCGGCGCAGAAGCACTCCGGCGCCTTCAATGACGAACTGCGGCTCAATGACCTGTGAAATGGTTCTGCTATTCATGGCCTTATTGATGCGGCCTCGGCGCGAGGACTTACCTGTGCGGCCGTTCCTCCTTCAGCCATTTTATGATGGCAGAACAAGACCGGGAATAGTCCTGTGTCTCATCTGATACATCCAGGTGCAGGGTATCCGCCGGATCCCGTGAGGCGAGCCATTCTTTAATGTAAGCATCCAGGCGGTCTGCATCGGCATCGGATGCGATGTTAATGCGATCGCGCTGCGCGAGGCGTAGGCGGATGGCTTCGGGAGCGGCGTGCAATGCGATCACGCGTTCCGGAGGCGGAAGCAGGCTGCGGATGAATTGATAGTACCGTGAGCAAAGATCGAAATCTGCATCGTCAAGCCAGCCGTGGAAGTGGAAAAGCCGGGTGAAACCATGGAAATCCTGATCCAGGCCGCCATCCATCAGCCCAGGGAGGGTCCCGGAACGAAGGCTTTGTTCCTGGTGGGCGCGCAGAAGGAGGTAATCGAGTTGGTTGGGAAGGGCGAAACGGTGGTCCTGCTTGAAAAGCGCCTGATAGGGTCGGGCGGCATGTTCCTCCACAGCGACTGCAAAGCCTCCGCGCGCCTCAAGAGAGCGAAGGAGGGAGGTCTTACCCGCGCCGCTGGGTCCCACAATCACGACCAGGGCGGCCATATCATTCCGGGCTCCGGGCAATCGCGAGCTCACCGCGTGCCAGAAGAAGAACGGCGAACAGGATCAGGCCGCCTCCCAGGAGGGTGACCGGAGGAAGCGCCTCCCCGAACAGGATGGCAGCGAGAGCCACTGTGACCACCGGCTCGATGGTGGAGAGCATTGAGGCGTTGGTGGGTCCGATGCGGCGCATCCCCGCAAGAAATGTAACCACCGGGATGACCGTGGCCACGAGGATGATGGCAGACATCCAGCCCCAGCCGGCCAGGTCGCGGGGAGGGTGAGGTCCGTTGATCAATGAAAGGATCAGGTAGACGACTCCCGCAGAGGAGAAGATCACAGAGGAGGATTGGATGGCCGAGACTTTCCCGAGGACGCCTGCACCGACGATGATATAAATAGAATAAATGCAGGCGGCTGCAAGAGCAAAAAGGATGCCGGTCCAACTGCCCCCCTGCGGGTTGGCAGTGAGGGCCGCGCCCAGTGTGGCCAGGACAAGGGCGTTGATTTTTAAAGGGGTGAACCGCTCCTTGTAGATCAGGGCGGAAAGCAGGGCCACGATGGCAGGATAAAGATAGAGGAGCAGAGCCACCAACCCGGCCGAGGCATATTTGATGGCGCTCAGATAAGAGAAGGATTGACCCACGTACCCGAGGGCACCCATGCCGATCAATTGGATGAGGATGGGGCCGCGAGGCAGGGGTTGCCGGCGGTAGGCGAGCAGTACCAGCATGAGAAGGGCCGATACCGAGAAACGGATGGCGAGAAGGGTGAAGGTATCCAGGCCGGCGGCGTAAGCATAGCGACCAAAGATCGCCAGGGTCCCAAAGGAGGCGGCTGAAAGGAGGATAAGACCCGCGCCGACAAGCCTCTGCATTACAGATACCAATCGTCCAGGCGCCGGCTCAGCCGGCGCTCTTTGCATCCCACCACTTGGAGAGATGCCCGGCGGGGCGGCGCGGCTGGTCGGCGTAGTGGGACACGTCGTTGAAGAGCATCAGGCGGGCCCGGACAGTATCCCTGAAATCCATGATGTTCAGGCAGGCGGGGGCCTGATCGAGGCGGTCACGGTAACCGCGGGCATCAAAGCCCAGCAGGCTGCTGATGGCAAGCCGGAGGGTGGCCTTGTGAGAGACTACGAGGATATTGCGGTCCTTGTGACGCAAAATGATCTCGCGCAGGACTGGCAGGACACGGGCCAGGACG
>CAYMQX010000169.1:0-6875 GCA_964392495.1 uncultured Anaerolineaceae bacterium | reverse complement strand
CGGGCGGCCTGGCCGCGGCCAACCCCTGGAAGCGCATCGGCGTGCTCCTCGCCGGCCCCATCATGAACCTGCTCACGGCTGTCGTGCTCTTCGGCCTGGTGACAGCCATGCAGGGAGTGGCGGTCCCTGGTCCCATCCACCTGGACCAGGTCTCCCCCGATTCCCCCGCCTCTCAGGCCGGGCTGCAGGTCAATGACCGAATCCTTGAGGTGAACGGCCAGCCTGTCCAGGGCACGGGTATGCTCTCCACGGTCATCAAGGCCAACCTCGATAAGCCCGTGGAGCTTCTCATTGAGCGCGGTGGACAGCAGATCACGCTCACCGTCACGCCCCTCTCGAACCGCTCCGAGGAGGAGGGCGCGGTCGGCATCCTCATGGCCCCCGAGACCCGCTCCGCCACCGTTGTAGAGGTTCTGCGCGATGGCTTCCTCTATACCGGTCTCCAGGCCGCGGGCCTGGTCTATCTGCCGGTGGCCCTGGTACAGGGCGCCATCCAGCCGGATGAAGCCCGTTTCGTGGGTCTCAAAGGCATCTTCGACATGGTCAACGCCGCGGTGCGGAAGGACGTCTCAAGCCGCCAGCCCGAGTCCGGTGCCGGCCCTGCTCCGGCCCCCACCAATTGGACCCTCTACATTATGGCCATGCTGAGCGTCTCCCTCGGTGTGATCAACCTGTTTCCCGTCCCTGCCCTGGACGGCGGGCGCATCCTCTTCACGCTCCCCGAGATACTATTCCACAAGCGCATCCCCATGGAGTTCGAGAACATGGTCAACGGTGTGGCCATGCTGCTGTTGATCGCCTTCATGATCTTCATCAACGTCATGGATTTCGTCAACCCTGCCCAACCCTTCATCCCCTAGGAAAATGAGCGAGAATTACATTCCCTTTCAAAGAGTCGTGGATGCCCTCCTGGACCGCAAGGAGTTCCCCGCAGCCTACCTGCGCTATTTCTCCGATATCGATCCCGCCTCCCTCAAGGTTCTCATGGAGGCCTGGCCGCGCATCCCGTCCCGCCGCAAGCACTCCCTCCTTAAAAAGCTGGAAGACCTGATCGATGAGGACACCCTGGTCTCGTTCGACGACCTGGCCCGTCACCTGCTCACCGACGAGGACCCCCAGGTGCGCCTGCGCGCCATCCGCCTGCTTGCTGAATGCGAGGACCCCCGGTTGGTCCCGGCCTTCATCGGGATGGTGGAGAAGGATACCAGCCAGGAGGTTCGTCTCGAGGCGGCCCGCTCCCTGGGTAGTTATGTGATGCTCGGCGAGTTGGAGGAACTCTCGCCCAAAGTCCATCACCAGGCGGAGGATGCCCTGCTGCGCATTGCCAGCGGTGAAGATCATCCGCATGTACGGCGCAAGGCACTCGAGGCGCTCGGCTTCTCCTCCCGTGCTGAGGTGCTGGCCCTGATCGAATCGGCTTACAACCGCCAGGACCCCGAATGGAAGGCCTCGGCGCTTTTCGCCATGGGCCGCTCCAGCGATGAGCGCTGGCAGGACCACGTCATCCAGATGCTGGTGCATGACCACCAGCGCGTTCGCCTGGCTGCCATCCAGGCCGCCGGCGAGTTGTCCCTGGCCGAAGCGCGTCCGCTGCTCATCCGGATCCTCGATGAAGAGGAGGAGGATGAAGTCGCGGGTGCGGCCATCTGGTCCCTCTCCCAGATCGGAGGCGAGGATGCGCGCATCGTGCTCCAGAACCTGCTCAGCCAGGTGGAGGATGATGATCTGGTGGATTTCCTGGAGGAGGCCCTCGAAAACCTGGCCTTCACCGAGGATCTGGAACGTTTCGATCTGCTTTCCCTGGATTCCGGGGAAGAAGAACCCGAAGATTAGGTCTCCGGGCCTCCGGGGGCAAGCGTTTTCGCCGCCATCGCTCTGTGTGAGCCAACGATGTTCCTGAGCGCCTCTATCTCCACCTTTGTGAACGCCATGTTTGGAAGGACGGCCTGGTGATCCGCCTGCTTCGGAACTGCCTGGGCGCCCTCTGCGTGCTCCTGACCGCGATGATCATGGCGCCGCGGCCCGCCGCGGCTCAGGAGCCGCTGCTGGTGGATGATCCCAACGTGGTCTACGTCTTCGGTGAACAGATCACCTTCCAGGGACGCTTCCCTGAGGCCGCCCAGATCGCGCAGGCCTCGGTCCTTTTCCGGCAGACGGATGAGGAGTTCACCCGGGTCGAGTCGCTGCGGATCGAGCCGGACGGCTCCGCGCATTTCTCCTACGACGCCTCGCTGAACATGTTCGCCCCCTTTTCCACCGTCATGTTCTGGTTTCAGGCCGCCTTCACGGATGGGAGCACGCGCTCCAGCCCGGCCTATTCCTTCCGCTATGACGATAATCGCTTTCCCTGGCAGGAGTTGTGGGATGCAGACCTGGCTGTGCACTGGTACGATGGCGATACGGCCTTCGGCCAGGCCGCCCTGGATGCCGCACGGGTGAGCCTGGGCGCCGTCGGAGAACTTCTTGCACTGAAGGCGGCTGGCCCTCTGGATATCTATATATATTCCAATCCCAATGACCTGCAGGGCGCCCTGTATTTGGGCGGACGCGAGTGGGTGGGAGGCCATGCCGATCCCGCACTGGGTGTGGCGCTCGTTGCCATCCCGCCCGGTGAGACTCAGACCATGGAGATGCAGACCAGGATCCCGCACGAGGCCGCACATGTCCTTCTGTATCGCGATCTCGGTCCCGCCTACGACAACCTGCCGGCCTGGCTGGGCGAGGGCATTGCCTCCCTTGTGGAGGCCTACCCCAACCCTGATGATTCCAACGCTCTGGATACGGCCAGTCGGAATGGTTCGCTCATCCCCCTGCTGGAGCTGTGTGACTCCTTCCCACCGGATTCGGGCAGGGCGTTCCTGGCCTATGCCCAATCCCGCTCTTTTACGGCTTACCTCCGCGATACCTATGGCGCCACCGGCCTGGCGGCCCTCGTGCATGCCTACGCGGACGGCCTGGACTGCGATCTGGGCGCGGCCCGCGCCGTGGGCCTGCCGCTCAGCCAGTTGGACAGCCGCTGGCGGGAGGACGCCCTCGGCCAGAACGCGGCCGGCTCAGCCCTGCGCGATCTGGCGCCCTATCTTCTCGTCCTTGGAATGGCGCTCCTCATTCCCCTTTCAGGTCTCTTGATCATGGTCTTCGAAAGGAGACAGCGTGAACGCTGAACCGGCTGAGATCGTCCGGGCTCATATCTGGGTGAAGGGGCGCGTCCAGGGGGTGGGATTTCGTTCGCATGTGGAATATTGGGCCAGGCGCATTACCGGGCTCACCGGCTGGGTGCGGAATGTGGGCTACGATCAGGTGGAGGCGGTCGCTGAAGGGGCCCGGCCGCTGGTGGAGCAGTTGATCCAGGCCATGCAGGAAGGTCCGCGCGGCTCGCGCGTGGATAGCGCCAACGTGGATTGGGAGCCGGTCACAGGGAAGTTTGATTCGTTCGGTGTGCGCAGAAGCCTGTAGGGGGCTACGAGAAACCCAGGCCTCTCTCCTTAAGAGATACAAAGCGCCCCTGGCCGATGACCAGGTGGTCCAGCACTTCGATGTCCAGCAGCTTTCCGGCCTGCAGGAAGGCCCGCGTCACGGCCACATCATCCGGGCTGGGGGTCGGGTCCCCGCTGGGATGATTGTGGATCACGATGATGGCCGGCGCGCCCCGGCGAATGGCTGGGCGAAAGACCTCCGCCACGCGCACCTGCGAGGAGTTCACCGAACCGCGGTAGATCTCGACCGTATCCAGCACGTGGTTGCGCGTGTCTAGCAGCATCACGCGCAGGTGTTCCTGCTCCAGCACGGACATTTCATAGCGCACCATCTCGGCGGCATCCGCGGGGCAGGTGATGGTCGGGCGCTCCTCGGGGTTGGCTTCCCGCAGGCGGCGCCCCAGTTCGATGGCAGCCTTGATCTGGGCGGCTTTGGCCGTCCCGAGGCCGCGCTGGCCTGCCAATTCTTCGAAGGGTACACGGTGCAGCCCCACCAGCCCGTTGAAGTGCTGCAGCAGCCGCTGGCCCATCTGCACTGCGTTCTCGCCCTGGATGCCCACCCGGAGCAGGATCGCCAGCAGTTCGGCGTTGTTCAAGACCTGTGGTCCAAGCTGCGCCAGCCTCTCGCGCGGGCGGTCGATCGTCTGGATGTCGGTAATGCGGTAGGTGGTGGAGGTTGTGTCTGCCATGCCGGGCTGCCTCGGATCTGGGGTTTACGGGATTCTAACCCCGCCCCGCCGATTCCGGCCGGGTTACATCGAAGGTGCAATGGAACGCATGAGGCGCCCATACGGGCGCCTCAGCGTTTGGAAGGAGGAGAAGATGATGATCTCATGTGCGCGGTGATTGGCTGCCCTCCTCGCCGCGGGCGGCGACTCCCACCGGATGATAGGTCGGTTCGGGGCGCACCGGACTGCGCGGGAAGTTGTTGAGGGCCGGCGGGACCGGTTTGGGCGCGGGGCGTGCATAGCTGCTGGCCGCAGGGCTGTTCACAAGCCTCGGCTCGAGGTGGGCATTGGAGCGCTGGTAGGGTCGGGCTTCTGCCAGCGTGAACAGACGCTCACCCGCGATCGAAAAGGTACCGATGATCAGCACACGCGTCAACCAGACCAGCACTGCCACAAAGATGGGCACCACCTTCACCATGGCAGACTGTCCCACCAGAACGCCCCCCAGCGCATTATGGCTCAGGATGGCGACCGAGACGCCCCACCAGGTGAGCATGGCGTTAAAGGTGGCAGCCAGCAGCCAGGCGCCGAAAAGATACCAGACCTCTGCTGGCTCATCGCGGCCCTGCTCCGGGGTGAAGATGCGGGCGATCCCCGCAAAGTCTATCCCGCAGAAGGCTATCGCCAGCACCGTGGCCCAGCGCAGGCCCAGGAAAGACAGGTCGCCAAGTATGTCCTTCAAGGCAAAGGAGGTGGTGGAAAAATTAAACACCTCAAAGGCCATCAAGGCCGTGAGCAGGATGCTTCCGAACAGCACCCCGCGCCGTAGTGCAGTGCCGCGCAGGAAGGGAAGCAGGTCGATTCGAAGGTTGCGGTTCATGGCAGTCTCCTTGTGGAACCACGGGCGCCCTCCCGCTGGTAGGGGAGCGCAGCCTTATCTGACCCTTATTATAGAACAATTGTTCTAGAAAGTCAATATGGAATCCTTGTATTTTCATTGGCGTCATTGTTGGATTTTGCCTTTGGGCTTAGAATCCGGTTGCCAGAGGTCTGGCAGGTAAATGGAAATGGATCATTGTAAAGAGACAGAATCAGGTTCCGCAGAGAGCGAGCCTCCCGCCAGACGGGATGCCGCGCGCCTGCCCGTTTTGAAGTTTACCGGTCCCACGTAGGAGTCCTATGCGGCCTCCTGCGCTGTGCCGGATCATGCACAGGAGGCTGCCATGCTCAGCATCTATAAAAATTCCGGGCAGGGTTTGGAACGGCTCGAGTCGGTTGCCAACGGTTCCTGGGTCCACGCGGTGGACCCTACGCCCGAGGAAGTCAGGAAATTGATCGAATGGGGGATGGACGCTGATTACGTCAATTATTCCCTCGACCAGGATGAGATGGCACGCATGGAGCGGGATGAGGATTACACCTTCATCCTGCTGCGCATCCCCTATTTCCAGGGCCCCCATGTGGATGTGCCCTACATTACCATGCCGCTGGGCATCTACATCCTGGGGAACCTGGTCTTTACGATCTGTCGTTATGACAGCGATATTTTCAAGGTGCTGAGCAATGGGAAATACCGGGGTCTTAAGACCGGCAAGCGCTACCGCCTGGCTCTGTATATCTTCCTGGAGACTGCGGTGCGCTACCTGAACTGCCTGCGCGAGATCAACCGCACGACCTCGGTGTTGGAGGACCAGCTGCAGGCCTCCACCCGCAACCGCGAGGTGTTGGAGCTGCTTAAGTACCAGAAAAGCCTGACCTACTTCGCGACCGCCCTGCGCTCGAACGAGGTGATGATGGAGCGCGTGCAGCGCGTGCAGTTGTTCAATCACTATGAAGAGGACCAGGAACTGCTGGAGGATGTGCTCACCGAGAACCAGCAGGCCATCCAGATGACCAACATCAACACCGAGATCCTCTCCTCCATGATGGACGCCTTCGCCTCGATCATCTCGAACAACCTGAACGTGGTGATGAAGGCTCTCGCCGCCATCACCATCGTCCTGAACCTGCCGACCATCGTCGCATCCTTTTTTGGCATGAACGTGGACCTGCCCGCCCAGAACCACCCATTCGCGTTCCTCACGATCATCGGCATTACGGTCGGTCTCACCGCGATCGCCACTTACATCTTCTACAAACGCGACTGGTTCTAGATGCCGGTCGAACTCCTTTTCGACGCAAAAGCGACCCTCGGCGAAGGTCCCGTTTGGGATGCGCGCACGGGAACACTGTATTGGATCGACATCCTCAACAGGCGAATTTATGCCAATGGGGACATCCTGCTCGAACTGGATGAAACCATCGGATGCCTCGCCCTGCGCCAAGGTGGCGGACTCGTCCTCACAAAGCGCCTCTCCTTCTGGACCTTGGACCTGAATCCCGTCCGAACGGCATTCCTCTCCGCTTTGACCGGCGAACCCTCGAACAACCGCTTCAACGACGGCAAATGTGACCCGCGCGGACGCTTCCTCGCCGGCACCATGGACCTCGGCGAAAGCGAACCAAACGGCTCGCTACACTCGTTCGACGGGAAATCTGTCACGCGATTGCTGGGCGGAGTTACGATCTCCAATGGTCTCACCTGGAGCCCCGATTACAAGACCTTCTACTACATCGACACCCCCACGCGCACGGTCCGGGCGTTCGACTATGACCTCGAAACAGGAGCAGTTGCAAGTCCGCGTGAGGCGGTGCGCGTGCCCGAATCCCTCGGCTGGCCCGACGGCATGAC
>CAYMQX010000168.1:0-6885 GCA_964392495.1 uncultured Anaerolineaceae bacterium | reverse complement strand
GTGGATTATGGGCCGGGAGTGGGCTGGCCTGAGGACAGGAATACCCTGCACTGGCTTGAAAACAGGGGGACGATCCCGGCAGTGGAGATTTCGGTCGATATCGTCGGGCAGGATTAAGAGCCGACGAGGGCGCATTTCAGGGGATTGGATTCGGCCCTGGGCATTAAGATCGGTTGCTGAGCTCCGCCACGCTCCCGGGTGCAGGCGGGGAGGATCCCCCCAACAATTCCTTGAGACGCGGATGCTGCGCGTAAAACCCGCGGTTCTTTTCGGGGAGCATGGACGCGATCCGCACCATGATCTCGTCCGTGTATTGCCGCAATGCTTCATCGCGGCCCGTCCGGGGGAGAGGCGGCAGGCGGAACATTTCCCCTGCCCGGAGCCTGATCTGCGATCTGCGCAGGCGCTTCAAGTTGGAGAGGATGACCCGGTCCTCGGTCCCGCTGAGCGCAACCGGCAGAATGGGCCAGTCATAGCGGGAGGCCAGGTAGGCCACGCCCGGTCTCCCCGCCGCCAATTGCTCGGTCCGGCTGCGCGTGCCTTCGGGCGCGATCACCAGGGTCTGGCCTTCGTTCATCCTGCGCATGATCTCGCGCATCGCCTTCATGTCCAGGTTGAACCGGTCGATAAAGATAAAGTTGAGATGCTTTCCCAACCAGCGCAGGAAGGGATTCTTCTCCCACTTCTCGGCCACCGGGATGAACAGTTTTAGATCTCTCAGGGCATAGAAGGCCATCGGGGCATCGATCATCCCGAGATGGTTGGTGGCAATGATGAACCCGCCCTGCTGAGGGACATTTTCATAGCCGTGAATCTCCACCCGTGCCACGAGGTTGATGACTTTTGGAAGCAGCCAGTGGATAAATTTCCGCATGCGAATATTTTACGTTAAACAGGAAGGGTGCTCAACCTGAATTGAGCACCCACAGCATCCCTGCCCGATACTTCCTACCGCCAGAGGTAATCGTGACTGGTCTTGTCGTTGCTGGATTTGGTCCCGTACACTTCGAACATGCGCAGAAAGATCTCACCGTCGCTGGGTGACATGTCCGTGATCTGGAAGCCCACGTTGAAGGAGGTGGGATCGAATCGGTCTGCCCGGCACCAGCGGCTGATGGCCCGGAAGACCATGGTCTCTTTGTTGGCTACATCCGGGGTCAGGTCCAGGCGGAGGCGGAAATGGGTATTCGGCTGGATACTCTTCAGGCAGTCCAATTTAAATCCGGCCGTGCTGATATCGGTCAAATGCCCGACCAGTTCCCCGGTTTCGTCGTTGATGACCCGCATGTAATAGGAGAAGCTGCGTCGGTCTACCCTGCGCCTTTCAACCATGGTGAGCTCCTTTCCGGTGTCGCATAATTATATAACACACCGGATACTTGGGGGAGGCTGAAAAACCGGAATCATCCGGCCTGCAGGATATGGGTAAGGATGGTCGCGCCTGAGCCGCCGATGTTCTGGGCCATGCCCAGCGCGGCGCCTTCCACCTGGGTCGAGCCGCCTTGGCCTCGCAATTGCTGGGTCACTTCCACGATCTGGTACATGCCCGTGGCGCCCACCGGGTGACCGCGGGCTTTCAGTCCGCCGCGTGTGCAGATGGGGATACGTCCGCCCAAACCGATCTCGTTATCCAGCCCCAGCCTGGGACCCTGACCGCGCTCTGCAAAGCCGCAGGCTTCCAGCGAGAGCGCCGCCATGATGGAAAAGGCATCGTGCAGCTCGAACAGATCGATTTCCCCGGGCGAGCAGCCTGCCATGGCATAGGCGCGCCGTGCGGATTCATAGGCGGCCTGCAGGAAGAGCGGATCCTTCCGGCTGTGGATCGCAATGGTGTCGGTCGCGGCGGCCGAACCGGCGACAAGGATGCGCGGGCGCGAAGGCGCGGCGGTGACTTTGTCGGCGGGGACGATCACGGCCGCGGCGGCCCCGTCCCCGATGGGGGAGGCATCCAGCAGGCTGATCGGGGTGGCGACCATGCCCGCCTTTTCGAATTTCTCTGCATTGATCTTTTCATGCAGCCGGGCGAACGGATTGTGCAGGGCGTTGGCGTGGGCGTTCACCGGAAAGGAGGCAAAGTCGGCGTGCTTCCAGCCGTATTCGTGCATGTATCGCCGCATGATCAGCGCGTTCAGGCCCACAAAAGAAACGCCCTGTTCCACTTCGTAGTCGGCGTCCGCGGCAGTCGCCAGCGCGGCGGTGATCTCATGCCCGGCTTTGTCGGTCATCTTCTCCACGCCGACGACCAGGGCGGATTCCACATCTCCCGAGGCCACCGCCATTAATCCGGCCCGGAAAGCCGCCGCGCCCGATCCGCAGGCCGCCTCCACCTTGACGGCCTCCTGGCGCCACAGGCCCACCCAATCCGACAGGAAGGCGCCCAGTTGGTTCTGTCCGCTGACGAGGCCCGAAAGCATATTCCCCACGAACAGCGCATCCACCCTGTCCACGCTGGCATCCTGCAGCGCGGCAAAGGCTGCTTCGCCCCCGATCTCGCGCAGCGATTTTTCCCAGTGTTCATCGACCGTGGTCTGTCCGATTCCAAGAACTGCGACTTGGCGCATGACTGCCTCTCAAAGTAAACTTGTGGTATTGTACTCGAATGAACTATCAGGAACTATCGGATCGCCGGAACAAAGCTGTCAGCACGCTCGTCCTTTTATCAGAACCGATTGGAAGGAGCAGGTGATGTCACGGATATGGATGATTACGTTTGCGGCGCTTTTACTGGCTGCCTGCGGCGCAAGGGGGCGGCTGCCGGTCGGGGAGATGCTCCCCACCCAGGCTGTGTCCACAGATTCAGCCTGGACCCTCCATTTTTCCTATTCAGGCGGAATCGCCGGTTTTGACCGCACGCTGGAAGTTGGCAGCAATGGGCAGGGCACTGCGACCGATGCAAGGACGGGTAAGACGGTCAAGATCCAGCTCACCTCCGCCCAGCTTGCCCAACTCCATGAACTGGCCGGTAAAGCGATATTCCGGGAGGATACCAGGCCCGGTGTCTGTGCGGATTGTTTCGTATATACCATAGAGATCGAGTCCGGGAATGGTACCCCGTTCTCTGCGCAGGTGGATGACGTGAGCCTCGAGGCCTCCGGGCTTTCCGATCTTCTCGATTTCCTGCGTACAACCGTGGACCAGGCCTTGAAGCCCTGAACCGGAGCCAGGTAAAACTCCTCACAAAATTACCAGAACTTTTTAATGTATCCGACCGGCTGTTGTTGTATGATGGACATGAGGAAAGGAGGCAGCCATAGACAATCCGCCTGAGAAGTTCGAGGAAGGGAAGATCGAGACGCTTTAGCTGGACCGCTGCTTCACCAGATCCAGACGTTCACCATACGATAAGAAGGTCGCGAATCGGTCTGTTCCTTCGACAATTCAGAAGACCCGTAAAACGACGGATGGGCAACTCCCATCCGTCTCTTTTATATCAGCTTGCTGACGATCGCCAGCAGAATCCCGCCGGCCATCACGCTGCCCAACTGCCCGGCTGTGTTCGATCCCATTGCATGCATCAGGATGAAGTTATCCGGGTCTTCCTCACTCGCCATTTTGGCGGCAAGGCGGCCGGCCATGGGAAAGGCCGAAATCCCGGAGGCGCCGATCAGCGGGTTGATTTTGCCGCGGCTGACCACCGACATGAGCTTCCCGAAGAGCAGCCCGGCCGCCGTATCCAGCGCAAAGGCCAGGAGCCCCAGCAGCATGATCTTTAGCGTATCCAGGTTGAGGAAGGCCGCCGCGCTCATGGTGGCGCCGATGGCCAGGCCGAGGAACAGGGTGGCGATGTTGATGATCTCGTTCTGGGCGGCTTTGCTCAGCCGGTCCACCACGCCCGAGACCTTGAGCAGGTTGCCGAGCATCAGCATGGAGATGAGCGGTGTGGCCTCCGGGACCAGCAGCCCCACCGCCAGGGTGATGACGATGGGGAAGGCCACCAGCGTCCGCTGCGAGATGGGGCGCGGCGCATAGTCCATGCGGATCATGCGCTCCTTTTTAGTGGTCATCAAGCGCATCAGGGGCGGCTGGATGATGGGGATCAGGCTCATATAAGAATAGGCTGCCACGGCGATGGGCGCCAGCAGCTCGGGCGCCAGCTTGGTCGCCACAAAGATGGAAGTCGGGCCGTCGATCGCGCCGATCACGCCGATGGAGGCGGCCTGGTTCAGGGGAAAGCCCAGAAGGACCGCCAGCATCAGGGTGCCGAAGATGCCGAACTGCCCGGCCGCACCGAGCAGCACCAGGCTGGGCTGTGAGAGCAGCGGACTGAAATCGATCATGGCGCCCACGCCGATAAAAATCAGCAGGGGGAACAGTTCGGTTGAGATGCCCGCCTTATACAATACTCCCATCATGCCTTCGGCGGCAGTCATCCCCGCCAGGGGGATGTTGGCGAGGATGCAGCCAAACCCGATCGGCAGCAGCAGCACCGGCTCATATTCTTTGGCAACGGCCAGATAGACCAGCGCCAGTCCCACCGTGATCATGATGGCGTTGCCGGGCGTAAAGCTCAGCAGTCCTTTGAAGACCTCCGGTAGCAGCGCGCCTAGATCCATGAGGCCTCACCCGAGTCTGCAAAGCTGAGCAGGGGCTGCTTGTGCGCCACGCTCTGCCCACTGCCGACCAGGACCTGTCCCACCGTTCCGCCTCTCACGGCACGGATGCTGTTCTTCATCTTCATGGCCTCGATGATGAGCACCACCTGCCCCGATTCGATATTATCCCCCGGCTTTACAAATACCTCGATGACCGTCCCCGGAAGCGGCGCGACCATCTGGCTGCCGTTCATGGATTGGCTGCGCGCGCCTGCCGGAAGCGGGATGGACGCGACCGGCCTGGCGCTCGGGGGAGATACAGGGGCAGGCTCGTTCTCCGGGCTGATCTCGAAGACCTGGCTGCCAATCCGTGCCAGCACAGGCCGGGCATTGAGATCCTCGATCTCCACTACAAAAGTCTGATCTTCGATCTTGACGCAGTATTTCATCGTTTCTCTTTTTTATACAGGTTGCCCTTCTGGGTCATCTGGCGGGTACGCATGCCCAATTGCCAGGCGCTCACCGGGGACGGAGGGGAAACGCTCAATGGATGGGCGGTGGAAGCACCCTGTTCGGCCAGCGCGAGCGCCACGGCTGCTGCAGCCACCCGGAGCAGGAGTCCATTGGCTTCAGGGGAGGCCGCCATGGCCGGCGGAGGCTGCGGTATCTCCGCGGGCTGCTCCTCCGGCGACCGGGTCAGCACCGTCAGAAGGTACATCAGCCCCCAGAGCAAAATGATGGCCCCGAAGACGAGCCCCATGCCCATCAGAGTGATCTGAAGCGAGAGTCCGAGGGGGCCGCTCATACCGGGATGTTCCCATGCTTGCGGGGAGGAGCAGGGGCGTACTTGTCGCGCAGAGCCGAAAGGGCTGCAATGATCTTCGGCCGCGATTCGCGCGGCTCAATAATGTCATCCAGATAACCGGCTCCGGCGGCATAGTACGGGTTGTTGAAGCGCTGCCGGTATTCGTCCGCCAGGCGTTTTCGTTCAGACAGCGGGTCCGAGGCGCTGTCGATCTGCTTCTTGTAGAGGATATTGGCGGCGCCCTCCGCTCCCAGAACGGCGATCTCGGCGGAAGGCCAGGCGTAGGTCACGTCCGTCCCCAGATATTTGCTCGACATGACCACGTAGGCACCGCCATAGGCCTTGCGCGTGATGATGGTCACCTTGGGAACGGTGGCCTCGGAGTAGGCATAGAGCAGCTTGGCCCCATGCCGGATAATGCCTCCATGCTCCTGCGCCACGCCCGGAAGGAATCCGGGCGAATCGACCAGCGTGACCAGCGGGATGTTGAAGCAATCGCACATGCGCACAAAGCGCGTCATTTTATCGCTGGCGTCGATGTCGATGACGCCCGCCATGACGGCCGGCTCCTGCGCCACGATGCCCACGCTGTGCCCGCCGATGCGTGCCAGGCCGACGATGGCGTTGCGCGCCCAGTCCGGCTGCAGCTCCAGGAAGGTGCCGCGGTCCACGATGGACTCGATGACCTGGTGCATGATATAGGGCTCGCCGGGATCCACCGGGACCAGGCTGTTGAGGGCCTCGTCCATCCGAAGCGGATCGTCGCTGTTCGGCTGGAACTGCGGGTTTTCCACGTTGTTGGAGGGCAGGTAAGAGAGGAATTTCCGCACCAGTCCGAGGGCATGTTTTTCGGAGGGCGCCGAAAGGTGCGCCACCCCGCTGATGGACATATGCACCTCCGAGCCGCCCAATGACTCGGCATCGATCTTCTCGCCGGTCACGGCTTTGATCACCTCAGGTCCGGTAAGGAACATGAAGGACTGCTTTTCCACCATCACCACCAGGTCCTGCAGGGCGGGGGAATAGGCCGCGCCGCCTGCGCAGGGACCCAGCATCACGCTCACCTGGGGGATGACCCCCGAATACTGGGCGTTGCGCCGGAAGATCTCGGCATAGGCGCCCAGGGCCTTGACGCCCTCCTGGATGCGCGCCCCGCCGGAATCCAACAGGCCAATGCAGGGCACGCCGTTGCGCAGCGCCAAGTCCATGATGCGGCAGATCTTGTGCGATTGCATCTCGCTCAGGGCCCCGCCGTAGATGGTGAAATCCTGGGCGTAGATGTAGACGGTGCGTCCGTCGATCTGCCCATAGCCGGTGACCACACCATCCCCCAGATATTTGGTGGGGGCCAGTCCAAGCTCATCCTCCGGGCTGGTGATGAACGGCTCGATCTCGTTAAAGGTGCCGGCATCCAGGAGCTCCTGGATCCGTTCGGCTGCGGTCATCTTCCCTTTGGCATGCTGCTTGTCGATCCGGTCCTGCCCGCCGCCCTCTTTGGCCTTGGCGCGCATCTTGCGGAGTTCCAATATCCGTGGGTCTTCCTGCATT
>CAYMQX010000167.1:0-6929 GCA_964392495.1 uncultured Anaerolineaceae bacterium | reverse complement strand
GAGAGCCGCGGCTGCAGCCGCCAGGTAGAGCAGGAGAGGCTGGGAGGGTGCAGCCAGCGAGGCGGGGAAGGCAGCCTGCGAGGCGGCAGATTCCGGGAAGACCGCGGCCTGCAGCTCGACCCCGCGGGCGCCCAGCAGGTCACGCAGGACCGAATCGGCCTTGAGCGGCATTACCATCCAGTCGTCCGCTTCACGCAGGGATTCGCCATCCAGCCGCCCGGTGATGTGGACATACCCGGCCTGCCCCGCCTGCATGGGGTAGTAGTCCATGCGCATAAAGGGCAGGACCCTGCCGTCCATGTTAAGGGTCACGGTAAGGGTATAGGGCGTGCCAAGCTCCTGCGCGGGGGCCTGCATGAAGTTGGTGGTGTCGATCAGCCCGGCGTCCATCAGGCGGTTGACATCCGCGTGGGAGTCGAAGGTGATCTCCCCTTCGATCCCCGGCCCGGTGATGCTGAGCGAACCGATCTGCTTGGCCAGCGCCACCAGTGTGGGGATGGCGGCCAGGACCAGGGTCAATAAAAGGGCCTGCAAGCGCAGCTTTCTTTTCATTTTTCACTCCTTCCAATCATTGGCCGGGACTACCGCTTGTCTCACAATTACCTTTATTTCCGCATAAAGATCGCAGGCTGATTTTCCAATAAAAAGTAAAGCAAATTATGCGGCACTTTGTAATCCATATACACCGCCCGGCCTCGCGGGGTTCCAACCGGTTCTGATAGAATCATTCCATTATCCTCCTCCGATACCCGGGTCGTCCACCCCGGGATCGGGGTGGGTTGGTATCAGGTTGTTGATATTAATGGTTGAACTGGTGAGAAAGGAAACAAGAATGATCTTCCTCAAGGTCTTCGATACCCCGGTCAAAATTAAGAAGATAATGCTGCTCCTTATTCCGGTTCTGTGGGGCGGACTTGCCTGGCTGGAATTCCATTGGCACCCGGAACGCGGTCTCTTAAGCGGGTTGTTCGCCGGTCTTTTGGCGGCCATTCTGCTGGTGGCCGCCGAATACGGCCATCCTCTCGCCCATGTTCTCAGCGCCCGCTTTGCAGGAGCGCCAATGAAGGAAATTCTGATCTCTACAGGCATGGCGCGCACTCTATACCCGGAGGACAAGGTCGCCCCCAACGTTCATCGGATGCGCGCACTGGGGGGACCGATTTTCAACATCCTGGCCCTGTTATTGAGTCTGGCGATCCGTGGGATCAGCCCGGAGAACTCCATGATTCGGGATCTGGCAGGCTGGTCCGCGTTGGGACATGGGCTGCTGTTTGTAATGAGCCTGACGCCCGTGTCCATAGTGGATGGCGGCACACTGCTGAAGTGGACGCTGGTCGCGGGGGGAAAGACGGAAGGAGAAGCGGATGAAATCATGCAGCGCGTGAATTGGGCGATCGGGCTGGGGCTGCTGATCCTCGGCGCCGGTTTGATTGCCATACGGATGTGGATCGCCGGCGCAGTCCTGATCGGATTTGGCGTTCTCGCCTCAGGGGTCGCAGCCGGTAAAATCCACTGAATGCAAAGGGGCGATCCGGGATTCGCCCCTGCTCTGATACAATGCCATCATGCCATCCGATACACAGGTCATCTATTCCATGGTCCGGGTGGGGCGCATCGTGCCCCCCAACAAGCAGGTGCTGCGCGACATCTCGCTGGGATTCTATTACGGCGCAAAGATCGGTGTGCTGGGGCTGAACGGGGCAGGCAAGTCCACCCTGCTGCGCATCATGGCAGGCGTGGACAAGGATTACATCGGCGAGATCGCCATGTCCAAGGGCTACACCGTGGGATTGCTGGAGCAGGAGCCGAAGCTCGATGATTCAAAGACCGTGATCGAAGTGGTGCGGGAGGCGGTACAGCCCATCACCGAACTGCTGGGGCGCTATGAGGCGGTCAACGCAAAGTTCGCCGAACCCGATGCGGATTTCGAGGCGCTGGTGGCGGAGCAGGCCAGGCTTCAGGAAGAACTGGACAAGCACGATGCCTGGAACCTGGACAGCCACCTGGAGGTGGCAATGGAGGCGCTGCGCTGCCCTGCAGCCGATACCCCCATCAAGGTGCTTTCAGGGGGAGAACGGCGCCGGGTGGCGCTTACCCGCCTGCTGCTGACCGAGCCGGATATCCTGCTGCTGGACGAACCCACCAACCACCTGGACGCCGAGTCGGTGGCGTGGCTGGAGCACCATCTGCGCGAGTACAAGGGGACGGTCATCGCCGTCACGCATGACCGCTACTTCCTGGATAACGTGGCAGGCTGGATCCTGGAGTTGGACCGCGGCTACGGCATCCCGTGGAAGGGCAATTATTCCTCCTGGCTGGCGCAGAAGAAGGAGCGCATCGAGCAGGAGGAGAAGAGCGAGAGCAAACGCCGGAAGACCCTGGAGCGCGAGCTGGAATGGATCAGCATGTCGCCCAAGGCGCGCCAGGCCAAGGGACAGGCGCGCGTGACGGCCTACGAGCGGCTGCTGAGCCAGGAGACCGAACAGCGCCGCGAGGACCTGGAGATCTACATCCCACCCGGCCCGAGGCTGGGGGAGGTGGTCTTCGAGTTCAAGGAAGTCAGCAAATCCTTCGATGACAGGCTGATCCTGGAGTGGTTCTCGGCGCTCATCCCGCCCGGCTCGATCGTGGGCGTGATCGGTCCGAACGGCGCGGGCAAGACCACGCTGCTCCGGATGATCACCGGCGGAGAGAAACCCGACAGCGGGAGCATCAAAATCGGTGAGACGGTGAAGCTGGCCTATGCCGACCAGGCGCGCAGCCTGGACCCCGAGAAAACCGTCTATGAGGAGATCTCGGGCGGGGCCGATTTCCTGGAGCTGGGCAAACGCAAGGTGAACGCGCGCGGCTACTGCAGCTCCTTCAACTTTGCAGGCAGCGACCAGCAGAAAAAGGTGGGCGTGCTCTCAGGCGGCGAGCGCAACCGGGTGCATCTCGCCAAGACGCTGACCGAGGGCGCCAACGTCCTTTTACTAGACGAGCCCACCAACGACCTGGACGTGAACACACTGCGGGCGCTGGAGGAAGCGCTGGAGGAGTTCGCCGGTACGGCCATCGTGGTCAGTCACGACCGCTGGTTCCTCGACCGCATCTGCACGCACATCATCGCCTTCGAGGGCGACAGCCAGGCGAAAATGTACCTGGGGAACTGGTCGGACTATGAAGCCCTGATGCGCGAGAAGTTCGGCAGGGACCTGACGCCCCACCGGGTGAAGTACAGGACGCTGAAGAGATAGAAGCAGGACCGCCCCGTTGAAAACCGGGGCGGTCCTGTATCAGTCATTCAGGACGGCGGCTTCCACCGATTGGATGGGCGGAAGGTAATCGGCCAGCAATTCCCAGCTGTCGGCGGAGTCCCGGCTGTAGAATAACTGGCCTGTGTTGGTGCCCACGTAGATGCCGGTCTCGCCGAAGGTGTCGGTAGCCATGGCATCCCGTAAAACCACCAGATGGGCCTTTTGGGGCAGACCTTTCGTCAGGCGCTGCCAGGTCCCACCGGCATCGGGACTGCGCCAGATGGCGAACTGTCCTTCCACGCTCATGCGGTACTCATCGCTTTCCTCGAGAGCCACATAGATCTGGCGGGGGTCAATGGGATGGATCGCGATGGGGAAGCCAAAGCGCGAGGGCAGCCGGCCCTCGCCGATGTCGATCCAATCCTCCCCCATATTATCACTGCGATAGACCCCGCAATGGTTCTGTTGGAAAAGCACCTGCGGGTTGGATGGGTGCAGGACCATCTTATGGACGCACTGTCCGAATTCGGGGAATTTCTCAGGGTTGAAGTCGGCGCGCACATTACGATTATACGGGGCCCAGTTCCGGCCGCCGTCATCGCTGCGGTAGCAGCCACCTGCGGAGACGGCGACATACATCCGGTCCGGATCGTCAGGATCCAGCAGGATGGTATGCAGCGCCAGGCCGCCCGCGCCGGGGAACCACTGGCCTCGGTGGGGATGGTCGTAGAGCGGCTCATTGAGGGTCCAGGTCTCGCCGCGATCGCTGGAGATAAAAAGGGAGGCGGGCTGCGCTCCGGCATAAAGCACGTTGGGTTCGGAGAGGCGTCCCGGCTTGATATGCCAGACCTTGATCATTTTCTCGGGATCGGCCTCCAGGCTCCTGCCCTCCATGACCAGCCCGGCCTCATCCGGGCTGCCAGGCGGCCGGCCTGATGCGGAGGGCCGGGTGAGGGTAGGGGACTGCCGGGCCTGGGTCCAGGTGGCGCCCAGGTCGTCGGAATACTGGATGGTTGGACCATAGACGAAATGACTCACCGCCGCATGCATTCGCCCATCGCGCGGGTCGAGCTGCATGTGCATCACATTCCAACCCTTGAAGAGGATGTCGCTTGTGTTCCAACTGCGCCGGGATTCGCCGCTGGTGAAAATAAAGCCGCCCTTGTCAGTGCCTACCATGACCATCACTTTGGTACCCATAAGCTGCTCCTTGCTCACCATTAATAGAATAAATGTTCTGGGATTATACCACGCTTGTCACCCTGCATGGGTGATTTTGAGGGCAGGACGAGCAGGGCTTGAAGTGAAGTGGACGGGCGGTTAGAATGAAAAGGCAATGCGAAAGGAGAAGAATGTGAGGAAAATATTCATGCTTTCCCTCCTGGCCCTGCTGCTGGGGGCCTGCTCGGGGGCGGTGAAGCCAAGCGACCCGGCGGTGGTCATCGAGACAAACCCGGGCAAGGAATTCAAGGTCATCCTGGTCTCCAATCCCACGACAGGCTATCACTGGGAACTGGTGCAGGGACCGGATGAAAAAATCGTGGAGTTCGTGAGCAAGGATTACCGCGCCGATACCCCGCAGACGACCGGCTCAGGGGGCGTGGACGTGTGGGTCTTCAAGGCGCTCGCGGCGGGAGAGACACAGATCACGCTGGGCTACTACCCACCCTCCAGCAGCGCCGTCGACCCAGATCAAACCGAGACCTTCCAGGTCAGTGTGAAATAGAGCAACAAAAAGACCGCCTTTCGGCGGTCCTTTGTTGGAGGAGAGAGCCTGCCACGGAATCTTAAGAAGCCGGGGGGACCTTATCCGAAGGCGGGGCGGCAGGAGCAGCAGTGCGGGGCTCCGCGGAGTGCGTACTGCGGCGTCCCAACCAGTAAGCGCCGTAGAGCAGCAGCCCGAAGAAGGCCAGGCGCAGCAGCCAGCCGATCGCGCCCAGGAGGAAGAAACCGCCGAAGCCGCGCCCACCCCGCATCATGGGACCGGCCTGCCAGCCGAAGCCGCCGCCGTGCATCATGGGGCCAGCCTGCATCATCGGGCCACCGTTCCATCCTTGATGGAAGGGCATCCCACCCGCAAGAGCGAACCCCCTTTGAGCGCTCCAAAAATAGCCGGCAGCCGCGAAGGCGCCCACCAACAGTACCACGATCACAAGACCCAGGATCCATTTCCAGACCGTTTTCATTTTAAACTCCTTGTAATCACCCGAAGGATAGCACGTGAATGTAAAGCTTTTGTAAAAATTACATGTGTAAAGCATGAGCACTCCGGCACCTGATTCACCCCGGAGTGTTATACAATAACGGATACGAAAAAGAACACAAGGTCACCTGATCGGTCATGCCCTTACCGGTACGGGATCGGGAAGAGGAGAGAAATATGAGACCTCGTGTCTGGATTGCCAGCCTGGTGTTCGCCGGCATCATGGCTGGATGCAGAGCAGCGGCTCCGACGCCGCCGGGTGCAGTGATCCCCACTGCCAGCCTGGAGACGGCCGCGGCGGTTACGCCCACCGATCCGGCCCCCACCCTTACGCCGCAGCCCGAGCGGGTCTATGCTTCCGCCCGGGAACTGCCGGTGAACTGTCGTTTTGGACCGGGCACCATCTACGCCGTCATCAGCCGGGTGGATGCGGGTCAATCGGTACGCGCTTACGGCCGGGACTCGACAGGCGGCTGGCTGCAGATCCACGATCCGCTGAACCCCGGAGGCGTGTGCTGGCTCTCGACCGTGCCTGTGGATGTGGAAGGCGATCCCGCCGGACTGCCGGCCCTGGACCCTCCGCAGGTCTTTGTGAGCAAGCTGGAGGTCCGTGTGGAGCCGCAGCGGGTGACAGTGACTTGTGATAATTACCCCCAGTATGCCCTGTTCATCGCAGAGATCACAACGAACGGCCCCGCCCTGGTGAACTGGCGCTGGGAACTGAGCACAGGGGAAGCCACCGAGGCCCAGGTGATACTCTTCGACCAGGCCGATACCCGGACCGTGCAAAAATCCTTCGTCATCATGACGCCCAACGATTACTGGGGGAGACTGCACGTCAATGCTCCCAATGAGATCACGGAGACGGTCAATCTGATCGCCAACTGCATGCCGTGAGGCCTGGCGCGGCATGGGGTACAATCCGCCCATGTCAAAGATCAAAACTCCGCTGGCCGGTTTCGGCCTGACACTGCTGGCGATCCTGGGGCTTGCCCTGCTGGGGCCGGAGGAACAGTCCCTGGGGGCGAATGTCCGCATTGTGTACCTGCACGGCGCCTGGGTGCTGACCGCCGAGCTGGCGTTCCTGGCCGCGGCCCTCACCGGCCTGTTGGCGCTGCTGCTGCGGCGCCCCGCGCTGCACCGCTGGTCCGCAGCGCTCGGGCGGGCGGGCATCCTGTTCTGGATCACCTATCTTCCGCTCTCCCTGTGGGCCATGCAGTCCAACTGGAACGGGCTGTTCCTGGCAGAGCCGCGCTTCCGCCTGGCGCTGACCTTTGCGGTAGTGGGGCTGCTGCTGCAAGCGGGGCTGTGGGTACTGAACATGAACTGGATCACATCCGCGGCCAACCTGCTCTTCTTTGTTGTCCTGCGGGTGGTCTTCTCCACGGCCTCCAACATCATGCACCCCCCGCCCTCGCCCATTTTCAATTCAGGCAATTACTGGATCATCGGATTCTTCATCCTGCTGAACCTGCTTGCCTGGCTGGCGG
>CAYMQX010000166.1:0-6934 GCA_964392495.1 uncultured Anaerolineaceae bacterium | reverse complement strand
ACCCCCACCGCGACCCTGACGCCGACCAAAACGCCCACGCCTACCCCCATCACGCCCACACGCACACCCAGCCCGGTGACGCCCAGCCGAACGCCCACCAGGACCCCGACCGGCGCAACCCGGACCCCGACCCGCACGCCCACCTCGGTCCCGGTCACGCCAAGCCGCACCCGGACCCCCGTGCCGCCGACCAGTACGAAGACCAATACGCCGATCCCGCCGCCGCCAACCAACACGCCAAAATCGGCCACCAATACGCCAAAGCCGGCGACCAAAACGCCAACGCCGATCCCGACTTCCACCATCTGCTTCGACTGTTAGCCGGGACAAATGAATGACAAGAGAGGCCGCAGCCAGGCGGCCTCTCTTTTTTCAACGATGGGTCATTTCCCCTTGCAGTTATAATGCCCTGTGGAGAGGACGAAAGCCGGTGTCTGCCCTGCTTGCCCGCATGAATGCCTGGCCCCTCCGCCAACGGGCCGCCATCCTGGAGGCTGCCGGCTATCTACTGCTGGCGGGTCTGTGGTTGATCTTCCTGCCGGCCGATTCGGCAGGCGGGCTGGTCTTCGGCAACCTGGCGGTTCTGATCCCGGCACTGGCGGCCTTCCTGCAGGTGCTGTTCGCCCTTCCACAGCTTAGCGGGTCCCGCCAGGGCGCCTGGATATGGCTCGCCGCGGCGCTCGCCGCCTGGGCGCTGCGGAACGTCTTCTGGGTGTTTTTCGGGCTGTTCCTGAGGCGCGACCCGCCCGTTCTTTCGCTGGCCGATCTCTTCGGGCTTCTCGCGTATCCGCTGGTGGGCTATGGGTTGTTCAGGCTTTCACGCGGCTTTCGTAATGCCCCCAGCGGGTTCCGCTTCAGTCTCGACATGCTCATCAATTCCGGCGCGGTGATGACCCTGGGACTGCTGTTCCTGCAGCGCGCCGGTCCCTTTGTGCCGGTCGAAGCGGTCTCGGTGATCTATCCGCTGGCAGACCTGATCCTGCTGATGATCCTTGTCAGCCTGGTCCTGCCGGGGTTGGTACCCGTCCGCAGCGCCATTTTACCGGGTCTGGCTTTCATCTGCCTGGGCTTTTCCGATTATGCCTACAGCTTTCTGAGCCTGTCGCAGAGCTACCATGCCGGGAGCATCACCAGCCTGGGATGGATGGCGGGATACCTGTTGATCGGCATCGAGGTGCTCCGCGAGCGAACGGCCTCGGGGGATTCGGAAAAACGGCTCTTGCCAGCTCACGATCTGCGCAGCCCGGCGCTGAACATCCTGCCCATTGCGCTGGTCCTTGCGCTGGCCTGGTATGTCATCACCGACTGGCGCATCAGCGGGCAGATCTCCATCCTGGGCGGCTCGATGACCCTGCTCTTCATTGTGATTCTCGTTGTGCGCCTGGGGATCCGCGCCGGGGAAGTGGAACTCCAAAAATACTGGCAGTTGTTCAGCAGCCTCGCCGAGCCGGCCTTCATCTGCGACCCGCAGGGGGGCATCCTGCTGGGCAACCCGGCGCTCTATGAATTGCAGGCGGCGGGAAAGGATGCGAATGGAGCCAGAGAGAGCCTGTTGGAGCTCTTCGAAGGCGGTGGCCGCCTGCAGCGGGGCCTGGAGGAGGCCCTCAGCAGGGTTGTTACGCTCGAGGCGCCATCCCGGATGGACGCGACTCCCTACCTCTTGACGCTCAGCCAGGTCCCGGCGGATGGGAGGCGCAGACTGGTGGCCGGTGTAGCCCATGACCTGACCGAGCAGAAACGCCAGCAGGAAACCATTGGCCGCGCCTATACAGAGCTCCAAAGAGTTTATGGGCGCCTGGAGGACCTCAACGCCGAGCTGGAAGGCCGTGTGGAAGAGCGCACGCGCACCTTGCGCGAGGCCTACCGTCAGTTGGAGGAACAGCATCATGCCTTGCAGGAGCTGGACCGGCTGAAAACGGACTTTGTCTCCATGGTTTCCCACGAGCTTCGCACCCCGCTCAACCACCTGGGTGGCGGCATCGAGCTTCTATTGGGCAAACGGACCCTCAGCGGAGTGGAGCAGGGGACTCTGGAACTGATGCAATCGGCCATACAACGCTTGACGCGTTTTGTGGAAAACATCCTGGACCTCTCGGCTTTGGAGGCGGGGCGCCTGGACCTTCGCCTGGTCCCGATCTCCCCCGCCGTACTGGTGGAGGAGGTCATGCGCAAACGCACCCAGGACCCGGAATCCAGGCGCATCCGCCTGGAGATGCCCGCGGATCCACCCCTGGTCCTTGCGGATGAGAACGTGGTGCAGAGCGTGCTGCATCACCTGTTGGACAACGCCCTGAAGTACGCGCCGGCAGGGGCGGTCACCGTTCAGGTCGTAACCAAGCGCGCCGGGGTGCGTGTGCAGGTGATGGATGAAGGCCAGGGCATCCCCCCGGAAAAACGCCGCCTGCTTTTCCAACGCTTTCAACGGCTGGAGGCAGGCGATTCCCAATCTGTGTATGGATATGGACTGGGGCTGTATCTCTCCCGGCGTCTGCTCAGGGCGATGCGCAGCAACCTGAGCTACGAAGCCCGCCCCGGGGGAGGCTCCTGCTTCTTCTTCTCTCTTAAGGCGGCAGGATGAGCGCACACATACTGCTGGTGGATGATGACGCGACCCTGCTAAGTCTGCTGGGGCAGTACCTGCGCGACCAGGGCTTTGCTGTGAATGAGGCCCTGAGCGGTGCTTCGGCGCTCCGCCAGGCTTATGAGATCCACCCCGATATCGTACTGCTGGATGTGATGCTGCCCGGCATGGATGGCTGGGAGATATGCGCACGCCTGCGCGAGATGAGCCGCGTGCCCATCATCATGCTTACCGCCAAGGCCACCGAGGGTGACAAATTACGCGGTTTTCGCCTCGGGGTGGATGATTATGTGACGAAGCCGTTCAGCTTCGCCGAACTGGTGGCGCGCATTCAGGCTGTGCTGGCGCGGGCTGCATCCGCAGGCCGCAAGGACGCTGCGCATATCCATTATGGGGATATTCTATTGGATATGGAGCGCTACCAGGCCACGATTGACGGCCGCGTGCTTGACCTTACACCCACTGAATTCCGCCTGTTGGAGGCGCTGGTCCGCAGGGGTGGCAAGGTGGCCTCGGAAGCCGAGCTGGTGCAGGAAGTCTGGGGAGGCTACCGGCAGGATGACACGGCCCTGGTCCGGCGATACATCCTGATGCTCAGAAAGAAGCTCGAGGAAGATCCCTCCAACCCTCACCTCATCCTCACCGTGCGGGGCTTTGGCTACCGGATCGGTGCACAGCCCCGGGAATAGATCTTCATACCCGCTCACAAAGCCTGCTTGGCGAATCTTGTGAAATGCCTTACAATCCGCGCATGGTCACCACCCTGACAAAAACCCAGGAATTGGTCATTGAAGGGGGCGTCCCGCTTCGGGGCGTCGTCACTCCATCGGGAAATAAGAACGCCGCACTGCCGCTGCTGGCGGCCTGCCTGTTGATCGAGGAGCCGGTCACACTGCACAATGTCCCCCTCATCCGGGATGTGCTGGATATGCGCCGGGTCATCGAGGGGCTGGGCGCCAGTGTTGAGGATGTGGGCGAACGGAGCTGGCGAATCACGGCCGCCGATCTGAAGGTCCAGGACCTTGACCCTGACCTGTACCGTCGCATCCGCGCTTCGATCCTTGTAGCCGGGCCAATGGTGGCGCGCAAGGGCCATCTGCACCTGCCGCCTCCGGGCGGGGATGTGATCGGACGGCGCAGGCTGGATACGCACATCCTGGCGTTGCGTGCGCTCGGCACCGAGATCACCTATGACCGGGCGTTCCACTTCAATACGCAGGGCTTGCGAGGCGCGGATATCCTGCTGGATGAAGCCAGCGTCACCGCCACCGAAAACGCCATTATGGCGGCTGTCCGGGCCCGCGGCGAGACCGTTCTGCATAACGCCGCCTCCGAGCCGCATGTGCAGGACCTGTGCAACTTCCTCAACCACATGGGCGCGCAGATACGGGATATCGGCTCCAACACCCTGCACATCACCGGCGTTGATGGGCTGCACGGAGGGGAATACACGATCGGCCCCGATTACCTGGAGGTCATCAGCTATGTGGGGGCCGCGGCTGTCACAGGCGGCGAGGTGCGTATCCGTTCTGCAGGGGTCCCTCACCTGCGCATGATCTCGCAAGTATTTCAGAGGCTGGGTGTGAAATGGGTGGTGGAGGGCGATGACCTCCTGGTCGGCTCGGATCAGTCCCGTACGATCGTCTCAGACCTGGATGGCGCTGTGCCTGAGGTCAAGACCAACGTCTGGCCGGCCTTTCCCACCGATCTGACCAGCATTGCGATCACCGTAGCCACCCAGATGAGCGGCTCTGTCCTGTTCCACGACTGGATGTTCTCGGGACGCATGTACTTTACGGACAAATTGGTTGGGATGGGGGCGCGCATCATCCTGTGCGACCCGTATCGCTGCCTGGTGCAGGGTCGGACACAATTGTATGCGGAGAAGCTGGAGAGCCCGGATATCCGTGCCGGAATGGCGCTGCTTCTGGCGGCGCTTGCAGCCGAGGGGACATCCATCATCCGCAACGTCGGGCAGATCGAACGGGGCTACGAGCGTGTGGATGAGAAACTGAAAGCGATCGGGGCGCATGTGGATAGGGTAAGCGGCTGAAAATAAAGAAGCCGGGAGCAAGCGCTCCCGGCTTTCTCTTTCATTTGGGGTTGAACGGCGCGGATCTTTTTATTGGATCAGCCGTACCACTTCGGGCCCTACGAGGAAGGTCCACTTGTCCTCATCGTTGATGCAGCCATAACCGAAGGATTTGCTCGGAGCCTTGGGATCGTTCACGTACACCGACACGTTATAACAACCCTGGACGAGGTCGGTGATCAGGACGGAACCTCCCTTTGCGATGTTATAACCGCGGTAGCCGCAGGTGGCAAAGGGGGTCTTGTTGAGATAGAGGGAAAGGGTCAGCGAACCGTTGGTCTGGTTCTCGATCTTGATGGTGGTGGGTCTCCCGGCCGGGTCGGCGGGCAGGGGGCTGTTGCAGGGATCACCGCCGGTACCCCCGGAGGCCAGGGTGGGTGCCAGGGTGGGCAGCGAGGAGGTGGGTGGAATTGGAGGCGTATCCGTGGGCGCGGGTGTGGGGCTGGGCGTTTCCGTGGGCGGGATGGGGGTGGACGTGGGGATCGCCGCCTGGGTCTGCGCCACCATGGTGGAGGCAGCCGCAAAGGCTGTGCCCTGAACGTCCGCCGGATTCATCGTGGGCGTCGCTTGGGGGCCGCAGGCTGCGAGCAGTGCCGCACCCAGCATGGAAAGGTAGATCAGCTTTTTCATGGTTCGGTTATTCTCCATTCGGTTACTTGATCATGACCCGGTCTTTAAAGAATATGATCCGTTTGGACGCTCCGGGATCCAGCGAAAATTTACCCTCGAACTGGCGGCCGCCCACCCAGGCTACGTAGAGGCATTTCCCCGCGGTGATCTTTACCTCGGACCAGCGACCGGCCGGATATTCCATGATGCTCAGGGTGCCTTCCTTGTTGGTGCATTGGAAGGAGACGTAAGCCTGGGCATGGGAGCGGTTGATCATCGTCATCCAGCCGGAGGGCACCAGAGGGGGTAGTGTACCAAAGAACATGGCGCCCAGGGTGGGTGTCAGGCTGGGGATCAGCGGCCCCGGGGTGGAGCTGGCGGGGCTCGTGGCGGACGGGGTGAGTGTATCCACGCGGGTGGAAGTCGGCGCCGTCGTCCGTGTTGGGGTGGCCGCGACCGGGGTGCTGCTGGGGAGTGGGCTGGCAGTCGGCTGGGATTGCACCGCCAGTGCTGCCATGGTGAGCTCCAGGGCAGCCGGGGGAGGCGCTGCATTCGCCGTTGGAGTGGGGTTGAGGGCTTGCTGCAGGAAGGCCGGCATGCATGCGTTCAGGGCCAGCGACAAGATCAGGGCGAGCAGGAGCGATCTTTTCATGCCCAACTCCTTTGGGTGTGAGGCGGTCCTGGCTACTGGGCGATAACTTCCATGAACTGGCTGACGATATCGCGCAGCATTCTTTCCGGAAGCGCGCCCACCTGGCGGTGGACGATCTTGCCGTTGGCAACGAACAGCATGGTGGGGATGCCCTGGATGCCGTATTTGTTCATCCATTCCGGATTTTCGTCGGTGTTGACCTTGGCGACGATCAACTTGCCTTCGAATTCCTGTGCAAGTTTATCCAGGATGGGGGCCACCATTTTGCAGGGTCCACACCAGGGTGCCCAAAAATCGACAATGACCGGTATGGGAGACTGCAATACGGCCTTTTCGAAGGCCGCATCCGTAACGTGAATGGGTTCAGCGGGCATGTGGGTATTATATTCCTTTTCTACTTGTTCCAACGAGTACTTTTCCCTCGCCAAGTCATGGAGTATATCACATGCCCAATTCTTACCTGATATAATGCCGTCTCATGGCTGATATGCTTGCGCGCTGGCGCGCGGGGCTTTCCAAAACCAGTAAAACCGCTTTCGGGCGCATCGCCGGTTTCATGGGTGCCACCGAAATAGACGAAGATGCCTGGGAAGATCTCTCTGCGCTGCTGATCCAGGCGGATCTGGGCCTGGAAACAGCCGAGGCGGTCGTGGAGGCGCTCCGGCAGGATGTCTTCAAGCAGGGATTGACCCGCACCGGTGAACTGCGCGAGGCGCTTCGCGAAGAGCTGCGTGCCCGCCTGGCCGTACCTCCGCCTTTTCACTGGACGGCAAAGCCCAGCGTTATTTTGCTGGTGGGCGTCAACGGCTCCGGCAAGACCACGACCCTGGCAAAACTGGGCCGGCGCTTCAAAGACGAAGGCCGCACGCTTGTGTTGGGGGCCGCGGATACCTTCCGCGCCGCCGCCGTGGACCAGCTTCAGGTCTGGGGCGAAAGGCTGGGGTTGGAGGTGATCGCGGGTGCCCCCGGGAGCGATCCCGGTGCAGTGGCGTTCAACGCC
>CAYMQX010000165.1:0-6964 GCA_964392495.1 uncultured Anaerolineaceae bacterium | reverse complement strand
CCTGAAACGGCGGCTGTTCATTCGCTCAGGGGTGCGCCGAGGCGGCCTCCTTTGCAATGGCACGGATCAGCCCGCGGAAGGCCAGCGCGTGCCCGGGGTAGGAGGCATACCAGTATAGGAAGCCCGGCAGCCCGCGCGGCGCGAAGAACCCGGTCTGTGAGAGGCGCGTGCCCTTTCCCTCCTGTCGAAGGCGCCACTCGATCCAGCCCTCGCCGGGGAACTGCATCTCTGCGTGCAAAAGCAGGCGCGCCTCCGGTTCCTCAGCCTCCACCCGGTAGATCTGGGGGAGGCCCTGATCCGCTGGCTTCCCATGCTTTGGGAGAAGTGCATCCAGGCGGGCGCGGAAGCGCCACAGCCCGTGGGCATACAGCCATGCGGGCTGGCGGGCGAGGCGCGTGACCGTCTCAAAGACCCTCTGCGGAGGGGCCTCCACGTGCAGGCTGCGGTGGCTGATGAAGAAGCCCTCATGCCGCATCTCGACGGCCTGCCTCCCGGAGTCCCTCCAAACCGGTTGGACGGAATCGGGATGGAGAAGCCGCAGCGAATGCTGTACCGCCTGCCCGTAGGGGATCAGGTCCACGGCAGGGAAGGCCCGCCGCGCCGCAGGCTCCTGCACGCGGCTGTCGCTGCGCAGCCCGTCGATCAGTGCGTAGGCGATGCGCCTCGGCACCGGCGAAGTCAGCCCGATGCCGAAGGCCATGAGCCAGAGCGGGATGTAGGGAAAGGTGAACATGCGGCGCTTCAATCCGCGCAGCCGGGCGTATTCCAGCATCAGCTCGGAGTAGCGCAGGACCGCCGGTCCGCCGATCTCGAAGATGCCGCCGCGGCCTTCCGGGTTCTCCAGCGCAGCCGTCAGGTAATCGAGGACATTGGAGGCTGCGATGGGCTGGGACCAGTTCTTCATCCAGGCCGGCCCCGGAACGACCGGGAACAGCTCGGTCATGAAGCGGATCATCTCGAAGGAGATGCTGCCCGGTCCCACAATGACCCCCGCGCGGAACTCCGTCACGGGGACGGGACCGGAGCGCAGTGCATCGCCGGTCTGGATGCGCGAGCGCAGGTGCGCGGCGATGTGCGCCCTGGGGTCCGCCAGCCCGCCGAGGTAGATGATATGCTCCACGCCCGCTACTGCGGCGGCCTTCGCGAAGCTGTGCGCTCCCTCCAATTCACGGGCCGTATAGCCGCGTCCGCTGGACATGTTGTGGATCAGATAATAAGCCGTCCAGACCCCTGCCAGCGCCTTCTCCAGCCCGGCCTCGTTCTTCAGTTCGCCCTGGACAACCTCCACCCCGGAAGACCAGGGCCTCCCATGGAGAGAACCGGGACTGCGCGCCATGCAGCGCACGTTGTAACCCTGCTCCAGCAAACGCGGTACAAGGCGGCTTGCTATGTAACCGGTGGCGCCGGTCACGAGGATCAGTTTACCGGTCATTCAACACGAAGCAGAAGATCAACATCAGGATGTTCGTCGAAGTGCGGGCTAATAAGAATGCCCCAACATGCGCGCCCGCGAGGCGATGCGGCGGGTGAGCCCGTCGAAGATGAACTTGTGGAAGGGCCACATGGCATACCAGTAAAGCGTCCCGGAGAGGCCGTGCGGGGCAAAGTAGGCCGTGGTGGTAAGCGCGGTCCTGCCGCCCTCCGCGGGCTCGGAGCGGAACTCCAGCCAGGCCTTGCCGGGCAGCTTCATCTCGGCCCGCAGCCGCAGCAGGTGATCGGTCTCCACCGATTCGACGCGCCAGAAATCCAGCGCTTCGCCGGCGCGGAGTTCGTCCGGGTGGCGGCGGCCGCGGCGCAGGCCCACCCCGCCGATGACCTTGTCCATCCAGCCCCGTATCCCCCAGGCCCAGTCCATGTAGAGCCAGCCGCGCTTCCCCCCGATGCCGCTGAAGGCGCGGAAGACCTTGTCGCGATCCACATCCAGTACCATCCCCCGCCGCTCGATGAACATGCCCTCCTCGACCGTCAATTCATAGGGCTTGATATCGCCCGCCTCGCTGACCAGCGCATCCGACCAGGAGGTCTCCACGTTGTCCCGCTGGATGCGCCCCAGCGCCAGGTGGACTGCCGTACGGAAATCCAGTGGCCGGATCGCCGGAAAGAGTTTGTGGGCGGCATTGTCGTGCACCACCAGGTCCGCCTTCAACCCCTCGATCAGCGGCAGCACCACCCGCCAGTGGATGGGTGTGACCATGTGGACCCAGTAGGCCGAGAGGCGCGGGGCGTAGAACGGCGTGCGGATGAGAGAGCGCCGGAGGCCGCGTTCCCTGGCATACTCCAGCAGCATCCCGGCATAGGTCAATTGGGTCTCTCCACCGATCTCGATCACCCGGCCGATGGAATCAGGCTGGTCCAAGGCCGCTTGCAGGTAGGCGAGCACGTCCCGGATGGCGATGGGCTGGGCGCGGGAGAAGAACCAGGCCGGGCAGGTGAGCACGGGCTCGCGCTCGGCGAGGTAGCGGATCATCTCGAAGAGCACCGAACCCGAACCGACGATCATACCCGCCCGGAACTCCGTGACCGGCACGCGGCTGTAGCGGAGCAGGTAGCCTGTCTCGTGCCGCGAACGCAGATAGGGTGAGAGGTCCGCGGTGGGATTGACAAGCTCGCCCAGGTAGATGATGCGCTCTATATCCGCTTTGTCGGCGGAGGCGGCGAAATTGCGCGCCACGGCCAGGTCGCGCTGGGCATCGCCCGGCCCTCCCTGCTTTCCGTGGATGAGGTAATAGGCGGCCGATACACCCTGCATGGCTTCATCCAGGCTGTTGATGACAAGCGCATCACCGCCCACCGCTTCCACGCGTTTGCGCCAGGGGAAGCCTTCCAGGCGGCGGGGATCGCGTACCAGGCAGCGGACGCGATAACCCGCGTCCAGCAGGCGCGGCACCAGCCGTCCGCCCACATAGCCGGTCGCTCCGGTCACGAGGATGAGCTTTTGATCCGCCAAGGTCAGGGTTTTTCCTCCGCCCGATATTATATGCTATGATAAACAGCAACGATGCAGGCTACATCCCGTCCCGCACTGGAACAAATGCAGGAGCATCTTGCGGCAGGCCTGCCGCTCTTTTGGATCGCCCTCTTTTTTATTGGCGGGACGGGGCTGGCCGCCTGGCTGCATCTGCCTGTGTGGGGCTGGCTTCTGCCCGCCGCCGCGGCCCTGGTTTCGATCCTGCCACTGCGGCGCTTCGCCCGCAGCGGGCGGCTCTCCCCATTCCCTCCCGCCCTGATCGCATTGTATTGCGCCTCCCTCTTCCTGGGAGCGGGGCGTTTCCAACTGGCGCAGCCGCGCCCGCAGGCCTTCGATATCGCCTCCTTCAGCGACCGGGAGTACGAGCTGCTCGTGACGGGCTGGGTTACGGAGATGCCGGACCGCCGCGATACCTATACCAACCTGCGCCTGCGCGTGGAGGCGGTGGATACAGGCGATGGAGACCTCCCCGCCGGCGGCCTTATCCTGGTGCGCGTCAGGGAGAACGAGGACTTCAGCTATGGCCAGCTCCTGCGGCTGCGCGGTCTGCTCAAGACGCCTCCGGAGGACGAGGATTTTTCCTACCGCGATTACCTGGCGAGGCGCGGTATCCTTGCCTATATGCCCGCCGCGGAGGCCACGCGCCTCCCGGGGATGAGGGGGAATGCCTTCAGCGCCGCCCTCTACCGGCTCAAAGAGACCGCCCTCTCCCGCGTGTACCGGCTCTTCCCGGACCCTGAAGCCTCGCTCGTGGTGGGCATCCTGCTGGGAGTGGATTCCGGGCTGACACGCGCCCTGCAAAACGCCTTCAAGGACACCGGCACGGCGCATATCATCGCCATTTCAGGCTTTAACATCGCCATCATTTCCGGGGTCCTGATGAGGCTGCTGGGTCGCTGGCTGGGAAAATGGCGCGGCGGGCTGCTGGCGATGCTGGGTGTGGCTTTTTATACCCTGCTGGTGGGCGGCGGCCCTTCAGTGGTGCGCGCGGCGCTGATGGGCCTGCTGGGTTTCTTTGCCCTGCAGGTGGGGAGGCGCAACCTGGGTCTCAATACCCTGGCTGTCGTAGCTCTGTTGATGACGGCTGTGAACCCCCTGCTGCCGGGAGATGTGGGCTTCCAGCTTTCCTTCCTGGCCACCCTGGGCCTGATCCTGTATGCCGAACCGCTCACTGCACTGGCCGGGCGGCTGCTTTCAGCCCTGCATCTCCCGGCGAACCTGGTGGGACAGGTCCTGCCTCCCCTCTCCGACTTTGTACTCCTTACCCTGGCGGCGCAGGTCGCCACCCTGCCGATCATGGCCTATCACTTCAAACGCATCTCACTGGTCTCGCTGATCGCCAACCCCTTCATCCTGCCGGCCCAACCGCCGATCATGATCGTGGGCGGGCTGGCGCTGCTCCTCAGCCTGTTCGTATTTCCATTTGGGCAGGCGGTTGCATGGCTGGCCTGGCCGTTCGTGGATTACACTATCCGGATGGTGGAGTTTTTCGACCGCCTGCCCGGCGGCACGCTCTATTTGGGAAATGCCTCCGGCTGGGCGGTGGGCGCCATTTATCTCCTGCTCTTCGGAACCACCCTTGCCTGGCCGCGCCTGAAGGGGAGGCTGGATTCGTTGAAGGAGCGCGCCGGCAGCATCTCGCTGGCGGTCGTACTCATGGCTCTGCTGGCGCTCACCCTGCTGGTCTGGCGCTCTGTGGCGGCGCTGCCGGATGGAAACCTGCACCTTACCTTTCTCAGCGTTGGCTCGGCGGATGCCATCCTCATCCAGACCCCCTCGGGACGGGCAGTGCTGGTGAACGGAGGCCCAAGCGCTTCCGAGCTTTCAGATGACCTGGGCAGACGGCTGCCCGTCTTCCGCCGCAAATTGGACTGGCTTGTGATCGGCGCGACGGCGGAGAACCAAGTGGCCTCCCTGCCGCGCATCCTGGAACGCTACCCCCCGCAGCGCGTGCTGTGGAGCGGTAATGTGGACGCCTCCTTCTCCTCCCGCCAGTTGGATACACTGCTGGCGGAGGGCGGCATCCCCATCGTCAACGCGGAGCAGGGTCAGCGCCTGGACCTGGGCGATGGGGCCTTCCTGGAGGCGGCAGCCGTGGGACCGCGCGGCAGCGTGCTCCTTTTGGAATGGCGCGATTTCCGGGCCCTGCTGCCTGTGGGCATGAGCGCTGCGACGCTTGAAGAGCTGGAATATGGAAATGTGATCGGCCCGGTGGATGTGCTCCTGCTGGCCGATTCAGGCTACTTTGCAACCAACAGCGTTGATTGGGTGGACAACCTTCACCCGCAGTTGGCCGTGCTCAGCGTGGCTCCCGGCGACCCGGATGGCCTGCCGGACCCGGAGGCGATCGATTCGGTGGGCGGATATCCGCTCCTTCGCACGGACCGCAACGGCTGGATCGAGGTTTCCACGGATGGCACCGATATGCGCGTGGAAGTCGAGAGGACCAATTCCTCTCCATGAGCATCCTGACCCCCTCCCTGCTGGCCCTCATCCTCGAAGGCTATGTACTCCCGCCGCGCGGCACCCACGGCCTCACCCATTGGGCGCGCGTGCTGGAGAACGGCCGCAGGCTCGCTGCGCAGACGGGAGCCGACCTGCAAGTTGTGGAGCTTTTCTCCGTCTTCCATGATTCCAGGCGGCAGAATGAAGCCGGAGATCACGGGCATGGGAGGCGCGGCTCGCAGTTGGCGCGCCAGATGCGCGGCAGGGCTTTCGACCTGGACGACGGCCGGTTTAGACTGCTGGAATACGCCTGCGATGAGCATACCTCGGGCCTGACCTCGGCGGACCGCACTGTGCAGGTCTGCTGGGACTCGGACCGCCTCGACCTGCTGCGCGTGGGGATCCATCCGCAGCCGCGCCTGCTCTGCACCGAGGCCGCCCGGGAGCCCGCCATGCTGGAGTGGGCGAACGAAAGGGCCAGCCTGCGGTTCGTCCCTGACCTGGTCGAATTGGAGTGGAGGTTGAACGGTGCAGGACCAACCCAATGGAGTGAAAGATGAAGCAGTTCCGCAATCCCCCCGATGTCCCCATTCCCGGTGCGGCTTATACCCACCAGATCGAGATACCGCCCGGCGAGCGCCTGCTGGTCCTCTCGGGCCAGGTGGGGCGCCGCGTGGATGGCTCGATCCCGGCGGAGGCCGCGGCCCAGATGGAGGTGGCCTTTGAGAATCTTCAAAACAATCTTAAGGCCGCCGGGATGGATATGAGCGATATTGTCAAGCTCACCTTCTTCATCGTCGGTGAGATGCCGTCCGCCGAGCGCGCCCGGGTGATCGCTGCATGGATGGGAGATCACAAGCCCTGCATGACGTTGATCTTCGTGAGCGCGCTGGCAGCCCCGGAATACAAGGTCGAGGTGGATGCCTGGGCCAGCAAGGCATAAAAGGCGCGTACGGGGAACAGGCCCATGCCGGTCAACAATGAGATCTATTCCAGCGAGGCCTCGGGCTGGTGGAACGAGAACCACTTCCTGTACCTTCTCAAGACCGGCTTGAATCCGGCGCGCTTCGGCTACTTCCGGGAGGTGCTGCTGCACAAGCTTAAGCTTGACCCGGCTTCGCTGGCGGTGGTCGAGGTGGGCTGCGGAGGCGGACTGCTCAGCGAGGAGTTCGCCCGGCTCGGCTGTCGCGTCACCGGCATTGATCCCTCGCTGGCTTCCCTGCGGATCGCGCACGGCCATGCCCTGTACGCCGGGCTGCGGATCCGTTATTGTCAGGCTCCGGGTGAGGGACTGCCGTTTGGAGCAGGATGTTTCGATGCCGCCCTCTGCTGTGACGTGCTGGAGCATGTGGAGGATTACGCCGCCGTCCTGGGAGAGGTCGGGCGGGTCCTCAAGCCGCATGGGCTGCTGTTCTACGACACCATCAACCGCACGCAGGCCTCCCGCATGGAAAATATCTTCGCGGCGCAGGTTTTTCCTCTGACGCGGTTCTTCCCGCGCGATACCCATGCCTGGGATAAGTTCATCCGTCCCGCGGAGCTGCTGGCGGT